>JASHVB010000401.1 GCA_030039695.1 Acetobacteraceae bacterium | reverse complement strand
CGGCGTGCCGGCCCGCTGGACTGAGCCGCCGGTCAGCCGCCGAGGTGGTGCCGACCTCCCCGGCAACACGCCGCTCGTTCCGTCCTCCTGGCAGCGCTACGCGCGGCGCCGTCTGCCCGCACCACCAGCAGCGGGGGCGCACATCAACCGATCGCGCTCTTCGCGCTTTCGCCGCCCGCCGCACGCGCCCCTTGCGTATCCGGCTTCCACGCCCGGGCGCGGGCCCGTCGCGTGCACGCCGACTGAAGCGAGAGGCACCTGGTTGATTTCCCGGCGCAACCGTGTGACCCGTTCCTCAACATCAACACGCCGGCCGAGCTCGCCGAGCTGCACGCTCTGGCCGTGCAACTGGAGGGGCGCGCATGATGCGCACGGTTGCGATCGCCGGACTGGGCGCCATCGGCCTGCCGCTCGCCCGCGCACTGGACGATGGCGTGGAGGGCCTGGCGCTGGTCTCCGCGGCCGTGCGCGACCGGGCGAAGGCCGAGGCCGCGTTGAGGCGTTTCCGCTCGCCCCCCTGCCTGGTCGGGGTGGAGGCGCTTGCCGAGGCCGACATCGTGGTGGAAGCCGCGCCTGCCGGGGTGTTTGAACAGATCGCGCGTGCGGCGATCGAGGCGGGCCGCATTTTCGTTCCCGCGTCGGTCGGCGCGCTGCTGCCGCGAATGCACCTTGTGACGCGTGCGCAGCAGACCGGCGCGCGCATCGTCGTGCCGACCGGTGCTCTGCTCGGTCTCGATGCGGTGCGTGCGGCGGCCGAGGGGCCGGTGGACAGCATCACCATGGTGACACGCAAGCCGCCGGCCGGCCTGGACGGTGCACCTTACCTGGTGCAGCGCGACATCCGTGTGCTCGGCATCAGTGAGCCGCTGTGCGTGTTTCGCGGCAACGCGTTTGACGCGGCGGCGGGCTTTCCGGCCAACGTCAACGTCGCCGCGGCGCTGGCGCTGGCGGGCATCGGGCCGCACCGCACCCAGGTGGAGATTTGGGCCGATCCCGGCGTCACCCGCAACACACATACAATCCGCGTCGAATCAGCAGCGGCGCGCTTCGTAATGACGATCGAGAATGTGCCAAGCGAAGAAAACCCCCGCACTGGCAAGATAACCGCGCTGTCGATGCTCGCGTGCCTGCGCGGACTGGTGTCGACGCTTAAGGTCGGCAGCTGAGCACACTCTGATCGCGGCGATCGCCGAGGCCGTCGCAGACTTCGCGACGATCGCTGCGATGCTGCACCAGCCGGTTGAGACCGCGCCGGCATTGCCCGGGTGCGATTTCGGCAGCACCGCGGTTGCACGTGCGATTGACCGCGGTTGCGCGTGCGATTGTGAGACCATAGGCGTGGTCATTTTGGGCCAGGCGTCTATCGGCCTGAGCCAGGTGGTGGATTCGCTGAGGATTGCACCCGCAATTCCGTCCGATGCGCGATTTGCGGTTTGCCGCGTCCGGGGTTTACGCTCGCCGCTGCTGGATGATGTGGAACGGTACTCCCGAGGGAGGGGACAGAATGCGTTACAATCGAATTTCCGCCGACTGCCATCTGGACATGCCATGGATGCCACCGACGCTCTTCACGGAGAATGCGTCGCGCGAATTGCAAGACCGCATGCCGTACGTGACCGACGGTCCCGACGGTCCGATGTGGGTTACCAAGAGCGGCGCCAATTTTGGTCTGAAGAACGGTGTCGGGCCCGGTGGCGCGAAGCTCGTCCCCGGTCAGAACAGGCGTGTGGATATCATGGCCGAGACCGGCCTGTTCGAGGATGGCAAGAAGGACATCCGCCGCGTCAGCGACCCGCATCTGCGCATCAAGGACATGGACCGCGACGGCGTCGATGCGGAAGTGATTTTCGGCATCCTGGGTTCTGCCTCGAAGCTGCAGGACCACGCGGCAGCCGCCGAGATGTTCAGGATTTATAATGATTGGCTGAAAGATTTCTGCAGCCACTATCCGGACCGGCATATCGGCCTGGCCTGCATCCCGTACGGCGACATCGACTGGGCGGTGCAGGAAATCTATCGCTGTGCCAAGCTCGGGCTGAGGGGCATCGAGGTTTCATGCTCGTGGGACATGGAGCCGATGTGGCACCCATGTTGGGAACCGATGTGGAAGGCGGTCGATGACGTGCAGTTGCCGCTGCATTTCCACACCTTCCCGACCACGCCGCCGCGCGCGCGCGAAATGACGTCGGGCCAGGTGCGGCGCGCGGCGATGTTCACTGGCGTGTCGGCTTTCCAGATGGGGCTGATCCACATCCTGGCGGCGATGATTGGCGCCGGCGTGTTCGAGCGTTACCCGCGCCTGCGTGTGTCGTTCGGCGAGAGCGGGATTGGCTGGATTCCGTACGCGCTCGATCGGATGGACTTCGAGTTCGAGGACCGTTTCCGCGACCTGATGAAGCTGAAGCCGTCGGAATACTGGCAGCGCCAGTGCAAGGCGACGTTCCAGTTCGATCCGATTGGCCCGAAGCTGCTGAACGTCAACAACCTGATGACCACCGATACATTGATGTGGGGCTCCGACTATCCGCACACCGACGGCATCTGGCCGGAGTCGACGAAGTATATCGAAGAACAGTTCCAGGGGTTGAGCGCCGAGGACGTACGCAAGATCACCTGCGACAACGCGGCGAAGTTCTACAACCTGACGAACTGAGCAGTGGCTCTTGGCGAAGTGCGATGGCCGGTCCGCAAGGGCCGGCCATTTGCTTGCCCTGCGTTCGGCCGGATCCGCGCTGCCGTGTCGGGTCCGCCCCACATTCAACCCATTGGGTGGCGATTTCCTCGTGAGAGGATCGGTGGCGAAGCGACGCCGGTCGATGCGCGCTACTTCACCATCCCCGCGGCGACCGCCTCGCGCAGCTTTGCGTGCAGATGCGGATTGGCCGCGACCACGTCGCCGGTGTCGCGTGGATCGCCCGCCCCGACATCCGTCGCAAACCCGCCCGCCTCACGTACCAGCAACAGCCCCGCCGCCATGTCCCAGCGCTTGATGCCGAGTTCCCAGTAGCCGTCGAATCGCCCGGCGGCGACCCATGCCAGGTCCAGCGAGGCCGCACCGAACCGCCTGATTCCTGCCACCTCCGGCATCAGCGTCGCCAGGGTGCGGCTGAATGCGTTGCGCCGCGAGAGTGAGACCGCGCCGAACGGAATGCCGGTCGCGAACACCGCCTGGCTGATATCGCGGCGCGCCGACACGCGCAGCCGCCGCTCGTTCACGTACGCGCCGACACCTTTCTCGGCCCAGAACATCTCGTCCGAGGGCGGAGCATAGATCAAACCGGCCGCCAATTCGGCGCTGCCGTCCGCCAGCCGGCGCTCCAGGCCGATGCTGATCGCCCAGTGCGGCATGCCGTGCAGAAAATTTGTGGTGCCGTCAAGCGGATCGACGATCCAGCGCCAGGCCCAGTTATCGGATCCTGAGGCGCCGGACTCCTCCATCAGGAACCCGTAGCCGGGACGCGCTTTGTTCAGCTCCTCGCGCAGCGTGTTCTCGGCGCGGATGTCCGCCTGCGACACGAAATCGGACGGCCCCTTCACGCTGACCTGCAATTGCTCGACCTCGTTGAAGTCGCGCAGCAGGCGTTTCGCCGCCTTGTGCGCGGCGTTCGCCATCACGGTGACGTGCGGGGAGAGGCGGAGGGCCACGCGATCAGCTCTTGGCCCGCTCCACGTAGCTGCCGTCTTCGGTGCGCACGACGATCCGTTCACCAGTCTCAATGAACGGTGGGACCGAGGTCTTGACCCCGTTCGAAAGCTTCGCCGGCTTGTAAGAGCTGGCGGCGGTCTGACCCTTCACCACGGGATCGGCTTCCACCACCTCCAGCACCACCGTTTGCGGGAGATGGATTGCCACCGGATCGCCCTCGACGAGGTCCACCGTGACGTTCATCTGGTCCTGCAGGAAAGGCGCGGCGTCACCGAGCAGGCCCTTGGCGATGTGGGCCTCCTCGAAGGTCTCGGGATCCATCAACACCAGGTTTGATCCGTCCGTGTAAGAGTAGGTGTATTCCTTCTCTTCGGTCATCAGGCGTTCGACCGTGTCGGCGGTGCGCCAGCGCTCGTTGGTTTTGTTGCCGGATTTGAGATCGCGCATCTCCACCTGGATGAACGCGCCGCCTTTGCCGGGGGTGATGATCTGCTGCTTCAGCACCGTCCAGCGTCGGCCCTCATGCTCTATCACCTGGCCGGCGCGGATCAAGTTCGCCTGCTGCTTCATGGGAAAACTCGTGTTGCCTTGGGATGCGGGCTTCTAGAGCTCGCGGGCGGAAGGGGGCAAGGCAGCGGGCAGGGCGTGCCGGCTGCCTGCGGCATCGCGGACGTGGTGGTCAGCCTCCAGATAACTCGGCCCGACCGGCACCTTCCCGTGGCCGCCGGGAATGTCCAGAACGTAAGTCGGCCATGCCAACCCGGTGACACGGCCACGCAATGACTTGAGCAATCGGCGGCCGTCCTCGATCGGCACATGGAAGTGTGCGGTGCCAGGCGCAGGATCGAGCTGATGAAGGTAGTACGGCTTCACGCGCGCCGCCAGCATGGCCCGAAACAGGCCCTCCAGCGCCTCCACCGTGTTGTTGACGCCACGCAACAGTACCGACTGGCCGAGCAGGGGAATGCCGCGCGAGAGGATGCGGCGCAGTGCGATGCGAGCCGCAGGCGTGAATTCGCGCGCGTGGTTGGCGTGCACAACGACCCACATCGAGCGGTTGGTTTCCAGCGCGGCGGCGAGCGCGTCGGTGACACGCTCGGGCTCCGCCACTGGCACGCGTGTGTGCACACGCAGCGTTTCGATATGCGGGATGGCGGACAGTGCCGCGACGATCGAGCACAGTCGCCGTGGTGACAGCATCAGCGGATCGCCGCCGGTCAGGATCACTTCGCGTATCGCGGGGCGCGCACCGAACCAAGCGTAAGCGGCTTGCAGCTCCGCCTCGGTCAGCAGGCCGCCGTCGGCGCCGACATGCTCGCGACGGAAACAGAACCGGCAATAGACGGGGCAGACAAGCAGCGGCTTCAGCAGAGCGCGGTCGGGGTAGCGATGCACCACGCCCTTGATTGGTGACAGCGCGTCGTCGGCGATTGGGTCGGCAGATTCGTGCGGCGCGGTGATCAGCTCGGCGGGATCCGGGATGAATTGGCGGCCGATCGGATCGTCGGGGCGCTCAATCAGCGCGTGCATCGCCGGGGAGATGGCGACGGCGTAGCGTTCCTCCACCGCGGCGACGGCGTCGCGCGCGGCGGGAGCGATGAGGCCGGCGGCCAACAGCGAGTCGGCGGACCGGAGGTAGCTATGACTGGGTGTTGTCTGCCGGCCCGTGTTCGTCATGGCTGGGCGGGTGTCCGCGCGCCACGCCTTTGCTTCCCCCGCGTGCCCAAGGCGTCGACGGCCGGGACCAGGCTGGCTAGGACGCGTGGTGCTCACGGCACGCCCGGCTCGCCCAGATCCCACCAAATCCCCGCGAACGCCGCCATCCCCTCGCGCGCCGGGGCGACCAGCAGGTGCTCGTCCGGGCCGTGCTGTTTGCAGCCGTTATAGCTGTGCGGCACCCACACAAGCGGTACCCCGAGATGATCGACGAACACGTCCCCCGGCAATCCGCCCGACGCATTCGGGATCACTTGCACGCGCCGTCCGAGCGTCTTTTCCATCGACCCCAACGTCCAGCGGACCCACGGCGCGGCCGGATCGGTGCGACTCGCCGCCATGCGCACGCCGGCTTTTTCGATACGCACCTTGCCAAAGCCCTCGGCGTCGAGGTGCTTGCGCAACGCCGGCTCGAACACCGCGGGGTCGGTATCCACGGTGTAGCGGATATGGCACGTCGCTCGTGCACTCGGCGCCACCGCGTTCATCGGATTCTCCGGCCGCCCCGCCACCAGGGCCAGCACAATGAAACTGTTCCAGCCGTAGATCTTCTCTGCCGGCGTCAGCCCGGGTTCGCCCCAGTCGGGATCAATCGTCGCCGCCTCGCCGCCGCCGCCCACCGGACAGTCCCGCAGCACCGCGCGCACACTGGCCGGCACGCCATTCGCCGGCAGCCAGTCGCGCACCAGAATCTTGCCACGCTGATCGATGATCGCACCGATCGCATGCGACAACACCACCGCCGGATCGGTGGTCAGCCCGCCCCAGTGGCCGGAATGCACGCCACCCGGCCGCAGCTCCAACACGAGCTCGCACTGCCAAATGCCGCGCGTGCCGGTGGCGATCGTCGGCACGTCCGGCATCACCCGCGGCCCGTCGGAGGCGATCAGCACGTCCGCGGCCAACTCGTGGCGATGCGCCGCGACGAACTCGCGCAGACCGATGGAGCCGCGTTCTTCGCAGGTCTCCAGAACCAGCTTGATGTTGTAACCGAGCTTGCCGTCGCGTTCGGCCAGCACCGCCTCCAGCGCCGACAGGTTAAGCGCGTGCTGTCCCTTGTTGTCGGCCGTGCCGCGGCCGTACCAGAGATTGCCTTCCTCCTTCAGCTCCCAAGGGTTGAGGTCGCCGCGCCACTGCTCTGCCAGCCCACGCACAGTGTCGCCATGGCCGTAGGTAAGGACGGTCGGACGCAATGGGTCCTCGATGCGCTCGGCGATCAGAATGGGGCCGAAGTCGTTGTGCGGGTTCGGATGGATGGCGCAGGTGAAGCCGAGCCGCGTCAGCCAGGGTTGCATCTCGTCGGCGAGGTAGCGGCGCACGTCGGCCTCATGGCCAGGGTCCTGGGAGGTGCTGGGGATCGCGACCAGCGAGGCCAGCCGGTCGCGGAAGCCGTTGCTGTCGAAGAAAGACAGGGCGCGCCCGACCGCGCCTTCCCGGGTTGGCATGCAAAATCTCCTCAGCGAGCGGCAGCATAGGTGTCAGATGTCGCGGCGCGCGGCAACAAACCTCATCCCCGGGGCGGGGGAGGTCGGCGTCGCGCCGGGTGAGGAACCAACGGCACGGAACGCCCGTGCGGTTCGCTCCACCCCGCGAGGCTTCGCGTTTCGAACCTCCTGCGCGAAGCGCTGGAGAGGTTGTTATGAATTCAAGCTCGCAAACGTCTTCCCCGTCGCGGCCATTTCCACCAAAAGCGGCGCAGGCTCCCAGCCATAGCCGCTCGCGTCATGCAGGGCCTCCACACGAAGCAGTATTTCGCGCAGACCGATCTCGTCCGCCTCGTGCATCGGCCCACCGCGCCAGGCCGGATAGCCGTAGCCGTGCACCAGTACCACGTCGATATCCGACGGCCGCGCGGCAATGCCGTCCGCCAGCACCTTCGCGCCCTCGTTCACCATCGCCGCGTGCACGCGCTGCTGGATTTCCTCCGGTGGTACCGTCCGCCGCGTGATGCCGCGCGCGGCCGACGCCGCTTCGATCAGCGCCGTCACGTCCGGATCGGGCAGGCGCTGACCATCGCGATGAATGTAGAACCCCCGCCCCGTCTTCTGTCCGAATCGTCCCTGCTCGCAGATCTGCCCGAACACCGGCACGACGCGTTCCCGCGGATCGCGCGTTGCCGCCTTGCGCTTGCGATCCGCTCATTCGACATCGAGCCCCGTCATGTCGAGCACAGCGAATATGCCCATTGCCATGCCGTAGGCCTCGAGCGCGGCGTCCACCTCGGCCGGCAGTGCGCCGTCCTCGAGCGCGTATTCCGCCTGTGCACGCGACTTCGCCAGGATGCGGTTGCCGATGAAGCCGTCGCACACGCCGGCAACCACGGCCTGCTTGCGCAGCCGCCGCGCAACGTTGAGCGCTGTCGCCAGAGCTTCGGGCAGCACGCGCCCCGGGCGCACGATTTCCAAGAGCCGCATCACGTGTGCCGGACTGAAGAAATGCATGCCGAGGACGCGTTCGGGCGCGTCCACTTCATCGGCAAGCAGGTTGACGTCGAGATAAGACGTGTTGGACGCCAGCACGGTATCGCGCCGAACAATGCCGGACAGAGCGCGGAACACGGCGCGCTTGGCATCGAGGTCCTCGATCACCGCTTCGATCACCAGATCGGAATCGCGGAGTGCGCGCAGTTCCGTTTCGTAACGGATGCGTCCGGTACGCTCCTCGTGCAGATGTTCCGACAGACGGCCGGCGCGCAATTGCCGGTCGTAGACCGCATGAACGCGCTGCCGCGCGGCCGCAGCGGCGGGGGGGTCCGCTTCCACGAGCGTCACGTCCAGTCCTGCATCGGACAGTGCGACGGAAATGCCGGAACCCATCGTGCCACCGCCGACCACGCCGACGCGGCGTACCGGCCACGGCGCGACGCCCGACGGTGGACGCGCGGCGACGCGCTCGGCGCGGAACAGGTGGCGCAACGCGCGCGACTGCGGACCGACCAGCAACTCGCGGAACAGCGCCTCCTCGTGGGCCATGCCATCCGGAAACGAGGAAGTCAGGGCAAAAGTGACCGCGTCTGCCGCGCGCACCGGCGCCAGCGCGCCGCGTGCCCGCCTGCGCACGCCCGCGAGCGCGGCCTCGAATGCCGCTTGATCGAAGGCCGGGATACCGCGCTCGGCGACGCGCGGCCGATGGCCGGCCGCGGCAAGCTGGCGCGCACGTGAGACGGCCGTGCCGCGCAGATCGGTTGCCACTTCGTCCACCAGCCCGAGCGTCATCGCTTCGTCCGCCGGCACGTGGCGACCGGAGGTGACGAGGTCCAGTGCCACCAGCGGCCCCACCAGCCGCGGCGTCCGCTGCGTGCCACCAGCGCCCGGAAGCAACCCGATACGCACCTCGGGAAAGCCGACGTAACCGTCCGGCGCGATGACGCGGGCGTGACACGCCAGCGCCACTTCGAAGCCGCCACCCAGCGCCGTGCCGTGCAGCGCCGCCACCACCGGCTTAGGGCAGGCGTCCAGCGCACGTAGAAACACATGCAGCAGCGATTCGCCGCGCTCCGGCCCTTGGCTGAACTCGTTAATGTCGGCGCCCGCGATGAAGGTACGGCCATCGCAGGCCAGCACCGCCGCGCGCAGACCGGCATCAGCTTCGAAGGCAGCCAGCGTCTCGATCAGGCCGAGACGCACCGCATGCGACAGCGCATTGACCGGCGGATGGTTGACCAGGATCAGGCCGACGTCGCCGGCGCGCTCCAGTCGCACAGGATTGGCGTGCATGGGTCAGCCCCCCTCCGTCGCCGTTCCGTCATTGATAGCACGAGACGGAGAGGATCTGACGCCCCGTCTAGTGCACCCAGTGAGCCGGCACCCAGACGTAGCGGCCCTGGCCCGGACGCCAGGCCCAGTGGCCCTGCACGTAGTGGCCCCAGCCGGCCTCGCGGACCACATAACGACCGCGGATCCACACGTAGCGAACACCATTCCAATGCCAATGGCCCGGCACCCAGACGTAGTGTTCGCCAGGCGGCGGCGGCACAGCCTCATAGGGCGCCGCCGGTGGTGGCGCCGGGGGCGGCGGCTGTGCGACGGCCAGGGTGCTGCCAACAGTAATCAGCGCAGCGCTGGCGATCGCCAGAATGCGTTTCATTCGGGGCTCTCCGGTTGTGGACAACGGTTGATGCTAACAGGATACGGTAGCAGATCAAATATCAGCATAGCAGTGGCTCTCCGCCGCGCCACCGGGATGCGTCACCGCGCCGAACTGCGCCGGGCCGACAAGCTGGGCGTATTTCCAGATCGCCCCGCTCTGGTAGTCGGTGTGGCGCGGCTTCCAGGCCGCCCTGCGCTTCGCTAGTTCGGCCGCCGGCACCAGCATGTCGATCGTGCCGTTGTCCGCATCGATGACGATCTTGTCACCGTTCTGCAGCAACGCGATCGGACCGCCGACCGCGGCCTCCGGTCCGACATGGCCGATGCAAAACCCGTGCGTCGCGCCGCTGAACCGGCCGTCGGTGATCAGCGCTACCTTCTCGCCCATGCCCTGGCCATAGATGGCGCCCGTGGTCGCCAGCATTTCGCGCATGCCCGGCCCGCCCCGCGGCCCTTCATAACGGATGACGATCACGTCGCCCGGCTTGTAGGCACGCGCCTGGACCGCGGCAAATGCGTCTTCCTCGCAGTTGAAGCAGAGCGCGGTGCCTTCGAAGCGCAAGGTCTTCATGCCAGCAATCTTCACGATGGCGCCCTCGGGTGCGAGGCTGCCGTGCAGCCCGGTCAACCCGCCGGTGGTCGAAATCGGTCTCGATACCGGATAGATCACGTCCTGGTCGGTGGGGAACGCGACGTCCTTGAGATTTTCCGCCATCGTTCTGCCTGTGACGGTGATGCAGTCACCGTGCAGCAGTCCACCGTCGAGCATCGCCTTCAAGATCACTGGGATGCCGCCGATCTTGAACA
>JASHVB010000400.1 GCA_030039695.1 Acetobacteraceae bacterium | reverse complement strand
GCCGTCTTGCAGGAACGCCTCGCCTTAACTGGCGGGGCCGCCCTGGAGATCCTGGACGTCAGCCATCGCTTCGATCTGCATGGTGTGCCCCTGCCTGTGCTGGATGGCGTGACCTTTGGTGTCGTGCCCGGCGAATTCGTCGCCTTGCTCGGCCCCAGCGGCTGCGGCAAATCGACATTGCTGCGCCTGATAGCCGGCCTGGACTTGCCAGCGGAAGGCCGTTTGCTAGCGGATGGCGAGCCGATCACTGGCCCGGGTCCATCCCGTGTCGTCGTCTTCCAGGATCCTACCCTCTATCCATGGCGCACGGTGCGCGCGAACGCAGCGCTTGGGCTGCAAGCACAGGGCCTGATGCGCCGGGAATCCCCACGGGTGGACAGGGCGTTGCGATTGGTTGGCCTTACCGGCTTCGCCGACGCCTATCCCCACCAACTTTCAGGCGGCATGGCGCAACGGGCTGCGTTGGCCCGCGCGCTGGTGAATGATCCCCGTCTGCTGCTGCTGGATGAGCCGTTGGGCAAGCTCGATTCGCTGACGCGCATTACCATGCAGGGCGAACTGGTAGGGCTGTGGCAACGGGCCGGTTTCACTGTCTTGCTGGTGACGCACGATGTAGAGGAGGCGTTGTTCCTTGCCAATCGTGTGATTGTGCTGAGCGATCGCCCGGCAAGCATCAAGGCGGACATTCCCGTCGAGCTGCCTTACCCACGGCACCGGGGCGATCCGAGGTTGGCGGATCTGCGTCGTGAAATTCTTGGGTTGCTCGGTCTCGACGCAACCTGGTGATGCGCAGACGCCACAACGTCCCAGGCCCGGGTGATGATAATCCGCTGCCGCACGGCCACTACTGGGAATTATCGCATCTTACAGGGGTGATGCGTGCTATGTGTGCCCTTGACACAAATGATCCTTGCATGCGCCGGGAACGGGTAGTTTCCCTCCTGCTGAGCAGTGCCCCGTGATGCCTGCCCCGCGCCGTGCATCTGCGCGATGCGGATTGATGAACAGCAGGTTGTGCGCGAACGACGAGCGCATCGGAGCTTTCACATGCCAGACGTGAGCCCAGCTCGCCACGGGATTGGGCGCCGCCAACTGCTGGCGGCAGCCTCGACAACTGCTCTCATTGGCCTGCCAGCCACCGAGCTTCGCGCGGCCGAGCCAGGGACGCTGCTGAACGCCAGCTATTCGCCGACGGTCGAACTCTACAAGAGTTATGATGCGCTATTTCAGGCGCATTCCACCAACCTGGTCGGACAAGCGGTCACCGTCCATACCAGTAACGGCGGCTCCGCCGCGCAGGCCCGCGCCGTGATCGAAGGGCTAGCAGCTGACGTGGTCTCCTTGGCTCTGTCATACGACATCGATGCCATCGCGGAGGCCGATCTGATCGCGTCGGACTGGGCGAGCCGCCTGCCGAATGATAGCTCGCCCTATACCTCGGCCATTGTCTTTCTGGTGCGGCGTGGGAATCCGAAGAACATTCACGATTGGCCGGATCTGGTTCGTCCGGAAATTTCTGTCATCACACCCAACCCGAAGACATCCGGCGGTGCCCGCTACAACATCCTGGCCGCCTACGCTTGGGCAATGGATGCGCATCATGGAAATGAGACCGGTGCGCGTCTCTACCTGAAGCAGCTTCTTCAACATGTGCCGGTGCTGGATCCAAGCGCACGGAATGCAACGCTGAGCTTTACCCGGCGCGACATGGGCGACGTGCTGATTGCCTGGGAAAGCGAGGCCTATTTGTCAATCAAGGAAGCCGGATCCGACACATTTCAGATCGTCACGCCATCGATGTCCGTGCTAGCCGAGCCGCCGGTGGCAGTCGTGGACAAAGTGGTGGACAGGCGGGGCAGCCGCAGGATCGCGACCGAATACTTGCGTTACCTGTATTCGCCGGAAGGCCAGGAACTGGTGGCACAGAACTTCTTCCGCCCGCGCGATGCCAAGACCGCCGCCAAACATGCAAACCGATTCGCGGCACTGAAGCTGGTTACGGTAAAGGATTTTTTCAACGGCTGGCAGGCAGCACAACGCAAGTTCTTTGCCGACGGCGGTGTGTTCGATCAGGTCTATTCTAACGGCGGCTGATGGGAGAGTCCGATGAGCGGTCTCGCTCTTCGCCGGGCCCTGCCGGGATTCATCCCGACACTGGCAATCACGCTGATCTGGCTGACTGTGCTGATCGTGCTACCCTTCGCGGCAATGCTGTACTCTGTGAGGGGGCTGGGATGGGCGCGGTTTTGGCACGTCATCCTGCAAGCCCGCGTGCTGGCTGATCTACGTGTCAGCGTCTGGACCGCCTTCGTGGCAAGCCTGGTTAATGCGGGGTTCGGACTGCTCCTCGCCTGGGTCTTGGCGCGGTACCGCTTCCCGTTGCGCCGCGTCGTCGATGCGCTGATCGACCTGCCGTTCGCGCTACCCACCGCAGTTGCGGGGATCGCGCTCACCGCGATATACGCCCCGCACGGCTGGCTCGGGCGGCTGCTGTTGCCGTTGCACGTGCAAATCGCCTTCACACCGCTCGGGATCATCGTTGCACTGATGTTCGTCGGGCTACCATTCGTGGTGCGCACGCTCGAGCCAGTGATTGAGGACCTAGAGTCAGAGCAGGAGGACGCTGCTATGCTGCTTGGCGCGTCGGCAGCACAGACCTTCGGCCGCGTAATTCTGCCCGCACTGCTGCCAGCGTTGCTGACCGGCTTTACCATGGCTTTCGCGCGCTCGCTGGGCGAATACGGCTCGGTCATTTTCATCGCCGGAAATAAGCCGATGGTGTCGGAGATTCTTCCGCTGCTGATCGTGACCGAACTGGAGCAATTCAACTTCGACGGTGCGACTGCGATTGCCACACTGATGCTCGGGGTTTCGTTTGCCCTGTTGCTGGTCAGCAATCTATTCCAGGGATGGATGGCGCGGCGCAATGGCCCGTAGCAGCGACGCTCGGCGGTGGTGCCGCGGCGCCTTGATCGGCGTCGCAATGCTTTATGTACTCGTATTCCTGGTCCTGCCGCTGGCGGTGGTCTTCGTCGGTGCACTGGCCAACGGGATAGGTGACTACCTGGCGGCGCTGATCAATCCAGATGTGCGCGCCGCAGTATCGCTCACCTTGCTCATGGCATTGATTGCCGTCCCGCTGAACCTTGCATTCGGCCTGGTGGCATCGTGGTGCCTGGGACGCTTCAGCTTTCCCGGACGTAGTGTAATCATCACCTTGATAGACCTGCCGTTCTCCGTCTCACCCGTCGTGGCCGGCCTAATCTTGGTGCTGGTGTTCGGCAATATGGGCGTGCTGGGACGGTTCCTGGAATCTCGCGGGATCCACGTGATTTTTGCAGTTCCCGGGATGGTTCTCGCGACGATGTTCGTCACTTTCCCCTTTGTCGCGCGGGAGCTGATTCCGCTAGCGGAGGCGCAGGGGAATGAGGAAGAAGAAGCCGCAGCAAGCCTCGGCGGCTCGTTCCTGCAGATCTTGCGGCTGGTGACGCTGCCGCGGCTGCGCTGGGCGCTGCTGTATGGAGTATTGCTTTGTAATGCGCGCGCTCTCGGCGAGTTTGGCGCGGTTTCGGTCGTCTCGGGTAAGATACCAGGCGTCACCAACACGCTATCGCTCGAGGTGGAGACACTGTACAACGCGTATCAGGTACAGGCGGCATTCGCCGCGGCTTCAATTCTGGCAGTGCTTGCCGTCGTCACACTGCTGGTCAAGTCGTTTTTGGAATGGCGACACCGCGATGAATTGCACGTGGCTCGCCGCTTCTGGACTGCGGAAGCCAGTTTGCAATGAGATCCACTGGCACACGGATTGACATCGCCTGCCTCGCCAAAAGGTTCGGCCCGCACCAGGTCCTGCACGACGTCGACTTGGTGGTGCAGCCGGGAGAATTGCTGGCCCTGCTGGGACCCTCCGGTTCCGGCAAGACCACGCTGCTGCGGATCATCGCGGGGCTGGAGAAAGCGGATGAAGGCACGATACGGTTCGACAGCGACGACGCGCGACATCGCCCTCCGCATGAACGGGGCGTTGGCTTCGTGTTCCAGCATTATGCGTTGTTCCGCCACATGACGGTCGCGCGTAACGTTGGGTTCGGGCCGTCGGTGCGCAAGCTGCCGCGCGCCCGGATCGACGCCAAGGTTGCGGATCTGCTGCGGCTGGTTCAGCTCGAGCAATGGGCGGACCATTACCCATCGCAGCTGTCCGGCGGACAGCGACAGCGCGTGGCATTGGCACGCGCCCTGGCGGTTGAACCTCGCGTGCTGTTGCTGGACGAGCCCTTCGGGGCACTAGACGCCGTGGTGCGGCGCGACCTGCGCCGTTGGCTGCGGCGACTGCATCAGGAGCTCAGCATCACCTCGATCTTCGTCACCCACGACCAGGCCGAGGCGTTCGAACTTGCCGACCGCGTGGTACTGATGAATGCTGGCCACATCGCGCAAATTGGCACGCCGCTCGACGTCTATCGCGAACCCGCCGACGAATTCGTCATGCGCTTCCTAGGGGAGGCCAACGCCATACCGTGCCAGAGCATAGGTGGCTTGCTGATTGCGTCGGGTGGCCTCGCGATCGGGCGGGTCGCGCGAACGGATGCATGCCTGGCCGGTACGGCCTATGTACGACCGCGCCACGTACGCCTGCGCCCGGCTGCGGAGGGTGATTGGCGGGTGACGGACATCGTCCCAGGCGCTGAGTCGGCCCGTGCGGTGCTTGCGCGCGGCGAAACGAGGCTGGAGGCCGACCTGCCAATCGATCATTTTTTCGCGCTGTCGCTACAGGATGGCGCAAGGGTCGATATCAGCATCGATGCCGGCCGGATGTTCTTCAGCGACAGGAAGGCTCGCCCGATGAATATAGTGTCGGTCGACCGCGTGCCGAACCTG
>JASHVB010000399.1 GCA_030039695.1 Acetobacteraceae bacterium | reverse complement strand
ACCACGTGCCCGGCTTCCTTCAGGCCGCGCACGACGAAGCCCGCCACGTCCTTGTCGTCCTCAACCACGAGGATGCGCATCTCTCTATACTCCTCCTTGCCGGGTCATTCGGCTGATTCCGGCGGGCGGCGGCCGATCGTCACGGGAACGTCCAACTCGCGCCCCTGCCGCCGCACCGTCAGGTACACGGTGTTGCCCGGCGCCTTGCCGGCGATGGACCGGATCAGGCCGCGTGCCGTCTCGATATGCTCGCTGTCCACCGCCAGGACAATGTCGCCGGTGCGAATACCGGCGTGCATTGCCGGCCCCGCGCGCTCGACGCCCTTCACCACCGCGCCGCCATTGTCGCCATCCTCCACTGCCACCCCCAGCCAGCCACGGGCGACGCTGCCATGCGCCAGCAACTCGGCGACGATGGGGCGGACGATCTCGGACGGGATGGCGAAGCCGATGCCGACCGAGCCGCCGGAGGGCGATACGATCGCTGTGGATACGCCGATCACATTACCGTCCAGGTCGAAGATCGGACCGCCGGAATTGCCGGGATTGATCGGCGCATCGAGCTGCAGGAAGTTGTCGAACGGCCCGTTGCCGAGGTCGCGGCCCTCGGCGGAGACGATGCCCGCGGTCACCGAGCCGCCCAATCCGAACGGGTTGCCCGCAGCCAGCACCCAGTCGCCGACCGCGACCTTCCGGGAATCGCCCCAGGTCACATGCGGAAGTGGCGAGGGAGCCGCGACCTTGATCACCGCGACGTCGGTCAGGTCATCGGCCCCCAGCACACGCGCCTGCACGCGCCGCCCGTCCGCGAACGACACCATGATCCTGGTTGCGTGACTGACCACATGATCGTTGGTGACGACGATGCCTGTCGGGTCGATGATGAACCCCGATGCGGTTCCCATGACTTGCTCCGCATGCTCGCGCAGCCGCCGTCGCAGGGCGCGGCCGAGCGGCGTGTCGCGCAGCTCAGGCGGGAGGTCGTTGAGCGCTTCGCTGCCAGAGACGGTCTCTGTGACGGCGATATTCACCACCGCCGGCAGCACCCGCGTCACCAGCGGCGCGAAACTGTCGGGCATGGCGCGTGCCACCGCCCCGTGCGGCGTGGCCGTGCACCCGGCACTCAGCAGGAGCATCGCGAGGGCGACGCCACGGCAGCGCAGCGGCGCGGACCGGCTAACGGCGCGCCAGCTGCGGGCTGAAAGGGGCATGGTCGACTGGCTCCTCGCGGGGCTTAAAAATCCCGCTCCAGATGGCACTCTAAGCGGCGTGCCACAAGGCCGCGCGCGACGGAGCACCACCTCTCCGCAGGCTGATCATTGATTCGAATCAATAAGCCAGTTCAAAGCGCGCCTCCCCGCACCGCACGACAGTCGGCAATCGGCGCACTCGCCGCGAATCACAAAAGACGGCCGAACCATTGGGCGCGACAGGGAGGCCTGGACATGAAAGCGACCGCATCGTTCGACACCCCAATCCCCTGGTGGAAGGAGCCCACCAAGGACCAATGGATCGCCTACCTGGCAGCCTGGTTCGGCTGGACGCTAGACGCGTTCGACTTCACCATCTTTCTCCTGATCATGGTGCCGATCGCCAACGAATTCCACGTACCGCTGACCGCGGTCGCCGTGGTGTTCACCATCACCTTGTGGATGCGCCTGGTCGGCGCTGTCGCCTCCGGCTGGCTTGCCGACCGGGTGGGACGCAAGACGCCGCTGATGATCTCCATACTTTGGTATTCGGTCTGCAACTTCATCGCCGGCTTCTCGCCCAGCTTCTGGTTCCTGCTGTTGTTCCGAGCTCTGCTCGGTATTGGCATGGGCGCCGAGTGGCCCGCCGGCGCGGCGTTGGCGATGGAAAGCTGGCCGGCCCGCTCACGCGGATTCATGAGCGGCATCCTGCAAGGCTCGTGGGGCATCGGCTTCCTGCTGTCCAGCCTCGTGTACGGCGTGTTCTATCAATCCTGGGGCTGGCGCGGCATGCTGTGGGTCGGGATTCTCCCGGCATTTGGGGTGCTCTATATCCGCCGCTTCGTCAAAGAGCCGGACGTCTGGGTGCAAAACCGCAAGCTGCAGCGCGAGCAGCGTCGTGAAGTGCGCGCGCCCCTGGTCAGCATCTTCAAGCCGGCTTTGCTCGTGAACACGCTAACGGCGTGCTGGTGGATGGCGAGCGGTTTTATCGTCTACTATTCGATCTGGGCGCTATTCGCCACGCACCTGCAAAAGGATCTCGGCCTGTCGCCGGGCATTGTGGCGACACCGATCGCCATCGCCAATGTCGTTGTGTTCTTGTCCAGCGGTGTGTGGGGTGTGGTGGCCGACCGCATCAGCCGGCGTTGGTCGATGATCATCCCGGCGGTGATCGCAATCGCGATGACGCCAGTTTACTTGCTCTCCCGGGACATCACCTGGATCATCGTAGGCTTCGTCGTCCAGGGTGCATTCGGCGGCGGCATCTACGGCCAGAACCCAAGCTATCTCTCGGAGCGCTTCCCCACCGAAGTACGCGCCACGGCCAGCGCCTTCTGCTACCATCAGGGTGCCATCTGGGGCGGCTTCACTGCGCCGCTACTGGTCTACTTTGCCAGCGTGTACCAGACAAGCCTTGCGATTCCAATGCTGATCGGCACTGTCGGTGGACTGATCAGTTTCATCCTGGCCGTGCTGTGTGGCCCCGAGACAAAGGGCAAGGTGCTCGTTCCAGATCTGGTTGTGACCTGACGACATTGCGTGCTTGCTTACGGGGGCGGTCGTCATGCGGCCGCGTGACGAGCGCAAGCTGAATGAGTGGCAGACGCTCCTGACGGCAGTTGCCGTCGCCGGCCTGCTCGTTGTGACGATCATTGTTGTGTCGCTGCGGTTGGCCACGGCGATGAGCGTCAAGACCGGCGACATCATTCGGCTGGATCCGGCAGACCAGCCGGTCAGCGATAGTCAGGCGCGGCTCCTTGCGATCGTCATCGGCGATGCCCCGGACAAAGTCTGCACGCTCGATCTGCGCGTTATGGAATTGTCGGGCGGCAGTATCGTCATCGACGCCACGCAATTTTCGCCGGCACTGACTTATCGTGTTCATTGGGCTGGCGTGCGCACAAGTAACGACGCAAGCGATTGCGGGCGTTCGGCGGAACTGCGCGTCGGTGCCGATGCGATCGCCGCGCTGTCGATGGCGGCCGCTGCGTGGTGAGCCCCCTTTGGAAGAAGCGGCGGGAAAGGCATGCGTGCATCACCCAGCGGACGAACGCACCACCCCTCCCTTCAAAGGGAGGGGGAGACCTTCAAATCAACCCCGGTATCGGCCGCCGCGTCAGGTAGCGTTCGTCAAACCCCGCAAGCGCCGACAACGCTGGCAGGTCATGGATCACCACGCGCTGACCCTCGATCGTTGCCAGCCCCTCGTCGCGCAGGCTGCGGATCATGCGGTTGACGTGTGGACCGCTCAGCCCGAGCACGTCCGCCATCAGCTCCTGCGTCAGCGGCAACGTGTAGGAACTGTCGTCGCCGAGACCGGCCGCGCGGAGCCGGACCAGCAATTCGAGGAGCAGGTGCGCCAGCCGCTCATACGCCGAGCGCCGGCCGAGACCGACGAGACGTTC
>JASHVB010000398.1 GCA_030039695.1 Acetobacteraceae bacterium | reverse complement strand
CGTGGTGCCGAGGCGCAGCAATTCCGGGCATCAGGGCTGAACCTTGTGATCGCTGCGATCGCATTCTGGAACTCTACCTATATCACCGAGGCCGTGGCGCATTTGCGGGCCGCGGACGAGGCGGTGCGCGACGAGTTGCTGGCCCACACATCACCGCTGACATGGGAGCACATCGGCTTCTCAGGTGACTTTCTCTGGGACCACGCCGCAGCGACCGCCGGCAAGCGCCGAGCGCTCAAACTCGGCCGCACGGCCGTCGCGGCATGAATTGCGTTCCTGCTCCGTTCGACCTTAGCGTTGTCTGTCTGACAACCGACGCTATGCCCTCCAATAGAAACGGCCGGCCCATCGCTGGATCGGCCCACGCACTTCCGGACACTGCTGTCCGAAGGTCGATCCCCCGCCGGCGGCGGCTTGGAGTGACCCAGACAGTTGATCGCATCGATATGTTAGAATCAGCGTGGAAGGCGCCTTTGCGCGCGCGCCTTGGGAGGATGAAACCCAACCGCTGGAAAGGCCGCGCGAAGAACCTCGGCAAGACCACCCTCGTCGACCATGCCAGCCGCCTCCGCCGGGGTCACCCATCGGCACTCCCTTTGCGCCCGCTCCGGCCAGTCATCGAGTTGCTGCTCGACCGACAGCTGGAACACTCTGACGCGGCAGAGGACTTCCCGATTGTCTGGCAGCCGTTTGCTGTAATGGTACGAACCGATAGGACGCGTGCCTACATCCTGCCGACCAGGCCGGCTTCTTCGAACGCCTCCCTGGCGGCCACATCTCTCGGGCGGAGCCCATCAATGGGCCAACCCTTTGGAATGACCCAACGCTGTGTTTCGCGTGAGGTGATGAGGAGAACCTGTAACGTGCCGGACTCAATCCTGAAGGGCAGAGCGGCGAACTGCTCGCCGGTTTCATCACCTTCGCCTGGACGTTTGATGCTCGCCAATTTTCGTTTCCCCTTGGCAGGGAGGTGGTTTCTCTCCGCCCATCAATCGACCGGCTACTACGTTCGGCAGGTCGGTTACACCCCTCTCGCAGCGCCGCTTGCAGTCAACGCGGCGAATTGTCGGGATGGCATGCCGGCATTGTCCACCAGCGTGTTGCGGCGCGCGCTTTTCGCCCGGTGCCGGTCAGAGACAGGTGCGCCGGCCGCCGGGAGGCGACAGAGCGCCAGGTTGAGGACCCCAGGTGGGAGTGGTCCACGGTGTTGCCTATAGCAGCAACGTCTCAGGCGTGTTTCAGCGTGTTGCCAGTTTCCTACCGTTTGTTGACGGGCACCAATCACACGCTGGCGGCCAACAAAAAGGCCGATCCCGACGGCACGGCCCGTGTTGTCACGCGGAATGATGGGCGTCACTGCGGCTCAACAGGCCGCCAGCCCTGGCCCTTGAACCAGCCGTTTGTGTCGTTCTGCATGCAGACGAACGCCGATTTGCCCGGGGGTGGCGGCACGGTCCGACCGATGTTCCCGTTGTGCGCCAGCTGCACGCACTCGCTACGGGTTTGAACGAAACCATTGTTGTGGAAGCGGGCCAGACGGCATTCCATGCGGCTGCTGTCGCCAAGCAACGCGCAGACTGCGACTGCGTAGAGCATTATCTGCCTCCGGTTTCCCCCAAGCTAGAAAAAGGTTGCCCATCTCGGAGCGGTCCAGAAGCTTCTCCCCCATAATCGGGAAGAAGTTGCTTGTCGATCAGCCCACCGACGCCGTCAGGGCCGATCGGGGATGTCGCCCGGCCATGCGCAAATCAGGACGACCGCGACAAAAACGACAATGCCCCACCAATTTTCGATCGGGATGAGATGCGTGGCGGAGCTGAGAGCCAGCACAGATACGCCGATCGCCAGGACAATCAGCGCGCCAAGTAGTTTCAGGCCGTGCACACCACGGAAGGCGCAAATTGCAGTGCCGACAACGATAGCGACGGTCAGGCCGAGCATCGGAGCCTCCAGTCCGTCGCTACCAATGAAGAGGCGCGCCCGTGGGAGCTGGGCGCGCTAGGTTGCTTCGGTTTGTCATGGCCGCTGAAAAGGGAACGCGGCGTCGGCAGGATAGCGCACAGAAATGAGAAGGTGGCGAAAGAATCGGCGCGCCGCGAGGCCGATGTGCGGCGCGCCTAAGGTGAGGGCCTGGGGTTTGGGAGTGAAAGGCCCTGGGTATTGTTGGCTGCTACCTACAGGCTGAACGCCTCAGGAGTGTTTCGGTATGTATCTGGCTCCCTACCCATTTGGGGTGTGCATCAATCACCCGGCCGGCCGCGGTCTCGCCTTTCTCGTGGAAGTCTTCCGTTCCCGTTTGGCCCAGGCTTGATCCATCTGGGCCATCTCCTCGACCATGCGGTTGACCACCATCCCATCGGGGGTGTTGCCGGCGGCGAAGATTTCCAGCCCATAGCGCAGGAACGTGAGCTGCCGCTCATACGGCAGGCGCGCGAAGCCCAGCAGCAGCTCGTCGCCCGAGAGGGGAAGCGTCTCCGTGCTCATGGCGCACTCTCCCGGGTCAGGTTCGCCGCCATCACACAGATCGGCAGCCCGGGCACCCGCGTAACAACTGAAAGAAGGTTGCCCTCCAGCTCACGAATCTGCCCGGTGAGCACGTCCTCGACCACGGCGACAACATGCACGTCCTGCAACGGTGAGCGTTGCCACCGTAGCGCCGACGCGCATCGTGCGATCCCGTACCGTCCCGGCATTCGCCGCGCCACCGTCCGGGAGAAGTTCGGCGAACAAATCCCCAACCCGCGCAAACGGTACGAGCGCAGCGAACTTCGCGGTGATATAGGTCAGCTCCGGCGCCGCGCCACCTGTCGGGAACAGGGCGGCGAGGCTCTTTGGCTCCACCTCTCCCGCACGACAACCGCAAGCCTGCAGGCGGCGGATCCTGACCCCCACATCGCCGTACACAGAACGGAACGTGGCGGGGTAGTACCCCGTGCTCAGCAGTTTCGCGCCGCAATGCTCGCACCATCGGAACCGCTCGCCCACCGTCGAGACTTGGGCACGGACAATCTCCGCCTGGGTGGCCGCCGTCAGCCGCTTACCCTCATCCAGGGTCAGGCCGGGCGTTTCGGGAACTGCCAAATCGTCGGGCTCGATGCGCGTCAACTCCCTCTCAGAGACCATACCCGTTTCAAGTTCGGTGATGAGCTTCACCCGCCATACCAGCTTCGCCATGTCTCACCCCCTTCGCTGTGAGATCCAAGGCTACCGGATGCGGCCGGTCCCCACGATTTTGCATGCTCCCTACAGCGACAGCCAGATAGCTACCGGACGCAAGCAATGACCGGCGAAGGGGCCTGTATCACACAGGCACCCTGAACCCACGAAGGTGCACACGACGAAGCTGCCGGCGTTGCTTGGTGGAACGCACTGTCCGGGTGCGCACGGGCCTTCTGGACGGCGTAGGTAAGCGATACCGGGCGAGCGGCAGATGCATGGGCTGCCTACAAGCGCGTCCGTAGCGAATTCACCAGACCAACGTCAGAGTGACGTCAGGAACGTGTCTGGGGCGGTGTGGGTTTCCTACGGTTTGTGACCAGCACCGATTACCGTGGCGGCAGGTTCGCGGCCATCACACGGACTCGCGGCGACTACCATGTCTTGGCTGGAAGCAGACTGCCTCAGAACTAGCCGATCTGTTCGGTGAGTACGTCCTCCACGACTGCGACGACGTGCCTGTACTCGTAACCTGCAATGGAGCTTCGACGCATCCGGACGTCAGCGCCCTCGCGGCCTGGGGAAACACGTGCAGACCCGCAACACATGGATGTGCTTCTGTACCTAAAACTCGCACGGGGAAGGGGGCATGCTCTCAGTCCTCTAGATTCCATTCGGGAATCATGGAGTTACGCACCGAGGTGACGTTGTCCTCGGCGCGGTCGATCGCAGCCGGGCGTCGGCCATCCGTCTGCTTTCCGGACGCCGCCCATAGCCAGTGAAGGACGCACATGGGTCGAGGCCGGAAGCTGTGCAGTGCCGACAATAAGGTCTGGTTCCGGCGCACCCTCGTCAGTCCCACGCCGCAGCCCCTGTGTCAGCCCTGTCGGCCTAAGCCCGAAATTCAGCGCGAGAACTTAGCTTCACCCGCCACATCAGCTTCGCCATGGTCGCACCCCTTCGCTGTGAGGTTCAAGGCTAGCGGATGAGGCCACTCCCCACGATTTTGCATACTCCCCGATCTTGCTTGCGACGCTGTTGCAGGATTACCTACAGTGCGACAGCCGATTTCGAGTCCCA
>JASHVB010000397.1 GCA_030039695.1 Acetobacteraceae bacterium | reverse complement strand
TTCGATGATCGGCGGCGGTTCAACCGATGCTTCCAGGTACAACGGTACCTTTCCGGGGACCGCGAACAGCGTCACCCACAGGCCGCTCTGCGCGCCATCCGGCAAGCACAGCGCGAAGGGCCTGTCCAACTCCACGCGACGCCGCGCGACGATATCGCGTGCCAGCACCTCGAAGATGGGGTTCGCGTCGAGGATGTCGTGGATGTCGGCGGTTGCGTACACGGTGAACGCGTGCCGTTCCCGCAGTGTCAACAGGCCGGCGATCGCGTCGACGTCACCGCCGGTCAGCACAACGCCCGAGATGGGCGAGGATCGCAATCCGTCGCGCGGGTGCAGGCAGGCATTGGCCTCGATCTGCTGTCGCAGGTCCGGGGAGGCGTTGAGCAGAAACCAGCGGTCGTTGTCGGCGGTAACGGCGATCGACGCCTGCGTTCGGGGTCGGGCCTCCGGGTCGCCGGTCCTGGCTCGCCGGCACGCCGCGGCATTCGAATTCCACTGCGGGAATCCACCCCCGGCCGCCGCACCAATGACGCGAATGCGTATCATAGAATTGTGTACCCAGCGGATGTACCGCGTACACGTGAGCGTGCGTAACAACGTCCGCACACCGGTTGTCGCGCCGGCGCGCGTCGCACCCCCAAGACAGGTCCGAAATTACCGAATGCGGTGCAGGGTTTCATTAGTACTATGATCGTGCATCGACCCTATCGGCCGCGTCAGACGCGGTCAACAACCAGACAATCGGCAAACGGCAACTTTGGAGAGTTGGTGGACGACATCAGCCACTTCTGCTACAGAGAGGTTGCCGGCTTGCCGGCCGGCGCGTTCTTACCGAACGATAAGAATGAGGAGACACCCATGGCCTGGACTCGTCCAAAACTGCGTGAAATCTGCATCGGCATGGAAATCAACGGCTATTTTGCCGGAAAGCTGTAGTCTGTCACGTCAGTCTCACGTTCGTGTGACTGACATCGCCGGCGTGAGGTAGCACTTGCACCGGCTCGCAGGCCATATCACGCGGCGGCGCCTCTGGTCGGGTCCGACCGGGGCCACCGCTGCGCGAGTGGTGGGCATTCGCCGTGAATGACGGCGCATCATCGAAGCTCCCAGAATATCCGCGGCTGGCGCCGGGCGTGCGACTGCACTTCGACCGGACCCGTGATGCCTGGGTGCTGTTGGCACCGGAGCGGGTGCTCGAGACGGAAGGGCCGGCCAGCGAAATACTGCGCCGTTGCGACGGCAGCCGGACGGTTTCGCAGCTCATTGATGAGCTGGCGACGATCTACAACGCGGATCGCGCGGAGATCGCCGCCGATGTCACCGACATGTTGGCGGAGCTCGTTGGCAAGCGGATGCTGACGGGATGAGCGTGCCGCCCGGCCTTGCCGCACCACTGGGCTTGCTCGCCGAGCTTACGCATCGGTGTCCTCTGGCGTGTCCTTATTGCTCCAATCCGCTCGGCTTGGATGATCGTGTCGGTGAGCTAGACACCGCAACGTGGAGCCGCGTGTTCTCCGAAGCTGCGGCGATGGGCGTGCTGCAGGTGCATCTCTCCGGCGGTGAACCCGCATCCCGGCGCGACCTCGCGGACATCGTCAGCGCGGCGAACGCGAGCGGCCTGTACACGAATCTCATTACATCATCGCTCGGCCTCGATCGGCGGCGGCTCGCCGGGCTGAAACAACGCGGATTGGATCACGTCCAGCTTTCGCTGCAGGACGTCGACGCCGAGAGCGCCGATCATATTGCCGGCTATCGCGGCGGTCATGCCCATAAGCTCGAGATTGCGCGCCTCGTCACCGAATTCGGTTTTGCGTTGACCATCAATGCGGTGATCCACCGTGCCAACATCAGCCGCGTTGCGGCGATCGTGGAGCTGGCGGCGTCGCTCGGTGCCGGCCGTGTCGAAATTGCCCACGCACAGTATTACGGCTGGGCGCTTCGCAACCGTCGGGCGCTGATGCCAACGCGCGCCCAGGTGGACCAGGCGATGCAGGACGCAGAGCGTGCACGCGCGCGCTACCAGGGCCGTCTGGTGATCGATCTCGTGGTGCCGGACTACTACGCGCGACGGCCCAAGGCATGCGTCGGTGGCTGGGGCCGCCGGTCCCTCAATGTGACGCCGTCTGGCCGCGTGCTGCCTTGCCACGCAGCTGAAACGATTCCAGGACTGGAGTTCTGGTCGGTACGCGACCACCCGCTGGCAAAGATCTGGGTGGAATCACCGGCGTTCCGTGCGTTCCGCGGAACCGACTGGATGGAGGAACCGTGCCGGTCCTGCGCGCTGCGTGACGTGGATTTCGGCGGCTGCCGTTGCCAGGCGCTGGCGATCGCGGGTAGTGCGGCCGCTGCCGATCCATCATGCGAACTGTCGCCGCATCATGCGGACATGTTGGCGCTCGCCGAGCGGGATGCCACGACGGCTGACATCGACTACGCGTATCGCGACCGGCCCATGGGTGTGCGGTCTCGGGCGGCGGAGCTGCGCTGACACTGGTCCCCCTTTTGACGGCGTTCCACTGCGACGCACCGAGGACCAGGTGCGCAGCGAGGAAAATCGCGGCCAGGGATTCGCAATGAAGACGAACAATGGACGCCCCGGACCGGAGGCGGCCGGTCCGTGGTTCTGAATTCGCGCTAAGAAATCCGTCGCCTTGAGGTGCGGCAACGCGGCACTCGGGGCTCCCGGTATGGCTTGGGCGAGCCGTCAGTCCGTTCGCCCGGTGCTGCCGCCGATCCACGAGGTGAAGTTCGCGGCAACCGTCAATTCTTCCCGCTTGCGGCGCAGCGGCAGCGCCGGCAGCGGGCGTGGCGCCGGACCGCCGATGACACGCGCACCCGCACGCGGATCATAGATCGAGCCGTGGCAGGGGCAGAGGAAGTATCCGTCTGACGCCCGCCAGCCCGATACGACGCAGCCGGCATGCGTGCAGATGGCGGAAAATGCGACGACACCCTGGCTTGCGAACACCGGCTCGGCGGCGCTGCGCCGGGCGTTACTCAGCCGCACCAGCAGAACCTGGTTGAAACGCGAGCCACGCCGCACCGTTCCTGTCGTGCCGTCCATTGGCCACGCCAGGACCGGCGGACCACCGGCCGGCAGGTCGCGGGGGCGCATCGGCTGTGGCGATGGCCCCGAAGTCTCGGGCACCAGCAAGTCCCCCGGCTGCGGCAACGCCATCGCCGGATCGGCAGCACCCTCTGCGAAATCCGGCGGACTCGCCACCAATGTGGCGCACAGGCCCAACACCGCGCGGCGAAAGAGAGCAAATTCCGGCAAGATCGTTCGGCTCCAGCTTAGGTTACGGCTGCAGCTGCGGGTTGGACCAGCGCGCGCGCAGCAAGCCGGTGGGCGCCGAGGCGATCCAGTGCGAGATGCCCGGGTCGGCAGCGGCCCGTGCGGAGGTGACGGTCGTGGTGGGGCCCGTGCTGGCACTGGCGGCATCGAATTCCGGCGTCAAGGTTATCCGGGCATCGAGCTTGCGCAACTCGACCGCGTTCGCGGCAATCGTGCTGACCACCCACCCGTCCACGGAATCACCCCGCCGGGCCACCAGAGGCTTGGCGTCCTCGGCCTGCCTGAAGATCGCGGTGGCCGCGTCGGGCGTCATGATGATTCCGGTCAAGTGCGGCACGCCGACCGCAGCCGCGGCGATCACAGCACCCGCAGCCGGTCGGCGGTCCGGAGCGAACAGCGGCCGGTCCAGGATGTCCGTCATCCAGCGAACGAGGGCGGGTTCCGCCCGTCGAGATGCGCCCCGGGCTGGGCCGCCCGACATCTGAACGGCCCCCGCCGGGTCGAACTCGCCGGCGGCATGCGGCCGGGGGGAGATCTCCGCTGCGATGACCACCGCCAGCGCACCGCACAGCAGCAACACCAGGCGAGTCATGCCAAGGCGGACCCCAGCGGCTCGTCGAATCGCAGCAGGCGGCCGGCATTGGCCATGCCGATGAAAGTGCTCAGATTGTGGACCACTGCGGCGACGATGGCGCCCTCGGCACCGAGCATGCCCGCCGCTGCCAGGCTGACCAGTATGATCGTCCAGCCCAGCCCGATCGCAACGTTGGTGTGGATCGTGCGCCGGCAGCGGCGGCTCAATCGCAGGCAGGTCCCCAGCCGCCGCAAATCGCTGGTCATCAACACGATGTCGGCCGAGGCGAGCGCGATGTCGGTGCCTTGCGCCCCCATCGCCACGCCCACCGCACCGACCTTCAGCGCCAGGCTGTCGTTGATCCCATCGCCAACGACCAGTGGGAGGAACCCGTCTCCCAGCTCTTGTAGCACCCGCTCCATTTTCTGCTCCGGCAGGGCCTCCGCGCAGATGTCGGCGATGCCAAGTGCCTCGCCGACGCCGTGCGCGACGCGAGCACGGTCCCCGGTCAGCAACACCTGGCGGCGAAGGCCGAGTGCGCGAAGGTCGGCTAAGGCCGCCGGCGCCTCCGGCCGGGGCTCGTCGGCCAGCAGCAGCCAGCCCAGGAAGGCGGTGCCGCGGCTGACACCGACGATCGGGCCATCGTGATCCGGCGGTGGTGTGGTCCGCACGCCCAGGCGGGCGAACAACTCGGCGCGTCCCAGAGCGACGGTCTCGCCAGCCTCGACGGCGGTGACGCCGAGGCCGCCCGATTCGTGCACATCGCTCAGCGCCAGATCGTCGTCCGGCAGCGTCAGGCGTGCCAGGCCGCGGCTCACCGGATGCGAGCTGGTCGCGCCCAGCGCGGCCGCCAGCCGCACCACCTCGGCTGTCCGGCTGTTCGAGGGTGCGTCCTTGAGTTCCACCCGGACCAGCGACAGCTCGCCGCGCGTCACGGTGCCCGTCTTGTCGAACACCACCGACGTCACCTCGGCCGCGTGCTCCAGGAACCCGGAGCCCTTGATCAGGATCCCATGCCGCGCGGCAACCGCGATGGCGGCGATCGCAGTCGCGGGAGCGGCGAGCACCAGCGCGCAGGGACAGGATGCGACCAGCACCGCCAGCATCGCCTGTGACGACTGCGTGGTCAGCCACACGCAGGCGGCAATGAGCAGTACCAGGCTCATGTACGGCCCGGCATAGCGCTCCAGCAGCCGCGTGACTGCCGGCTTGGCTTCCTCCGCTGTTTTCATCAGGGCGATGATTTTTCCCAGCGTGGTTTCCCGTCCGACGCGGCTGACCTGCACGACCAGGCCGCCATCGAGGTTGATCGACCCGGCCAGCACCTGCGCGCCCGGTTCGACCTCGGCCGGTACCGATTCGCCCGTGAGCGATGCCGTATCGAGGCTGGAGCACCCATCCAGTACAATGCCATCCACCGGGACGCGATCGCCGGCCCGCAGCTCGATAAGATCGCCGAGCCCGATCAGTCGGGTCGGCACCTCAACGATACTGCCGTCCGCTTCGATGCGGCGCGTGGTGGTCGAGACCAGCTTGCTCATGGCGCGGATCGCTTCCTGCGAGCCGAGCAAGCTGCGTTCTTCCACCACATGGCCAACGATCATGACGATGGGCAGGATCGCCGCGGTCATCAGATCGCCGGTCGCCCAGGCGGCGATCAGCGCGACCGCCACCAGGATGTCCGTCATCCCGTGAAGGCTGGGACGCAACACACTCGCCCAGCCCGCCGACAGGACGGGGATGGCGACCATCGCCGCGGCGCCGCCCGCCACCAACTCGGACAGGTAGGCTTGGGTTGGGAACGCCACGCGCCACAGCGTCGCGATGCACAGCAGGCTGGCCGCCACCATCGAGAGGAACAAGCGCAGTCCCAGCGTCCATTTCCTGGCCGGCCCCGGCAGCGCGAGGTCCTCGGGTTCATCGAACGTGGCTGTGCCCGCGGTCGCGCTCATTGTCCGGGTCCCGGGATGATGATCGGCTGGCCACCGCGCATGTCGACGGTGGTGACATGACCGATCTTGCGCAGGATGGCGCCGATCCGGTCGCGATAGTACTGCTCCAGCAGGCTGTCGCGATTGACCGGCGTCAGCTCGGTGTGCAGATCGTGAATGTCTGCGGTCTCGGACTGCGCCTGCCGCACCTCCTCCTCGGCGGTCGCGGTTGCCTCGGCCAGTGTGCGGTCACGCGCGCGCTCCGCCTCCTGCGTGGTGTGGGCAGCGTCGGTGCGGGCAGCGGCCACCGTCTGGTCGGCGATTTGCGCGGCGGTCAGCACATCGTCGAACGCCTGCTTCGCCAGCGGCGGCAGCAGGGCGACGATGTCGATTCGAGTCGCCTCCACACCAAGGCTGGCGCCGGAACGGCGCAGCGCGGCGAGGCGCCGGTTGATCGCCAACACCATGTCCCCACGCAGAGCTTCGCGGCGGCTGGCGGCATCGGCGCCGGCTGAGAGGTTGGCCTCCTCCGGGCGCGCTACGAGGAAATCATCCAGGTCGTGGCCCGCGGCGATCGCCACAGCGCTGGCGCGATAGAGCCGCTGGAGAGCCGGTGCGACATGATCGCGTTCAACGACATAGGCGGCGGGATCGGTCACGCGGTAGTACAGGGTTGCCTCGAACTGCACGACGCTGTCGTCGCCGGTCAGGAAATACTCGCCGTTCCAGGCGTCCGGCTGACGGCGCAGCGACACCAGATCGTCCGGCTGGTGCACCTCGAAATCGGTCTCCTGAGACGGCCCGCTGTTGGCCGGGACTATCATCTTCAGGGCGATCTGGCGGTCCCAGGCGGGTACTAGAGTGATGTGCTCAATCGGGCTCGGCCAGGCGAGCATCAGTCCGGCATCCCGTACGCGCACGACCTGGCCGAACCGCTCCACCACCGCGCGGCTGTCCGCTGGCACCTGCCGGAGGTTACCGACTGCCCAGCCGACGGTCAGCAGCAGCGTTGCGACGAAGGCGATGCGGAAGCCAAGGCCGACGCCTTCTGCCATGCCGAAGGTGGTGCGGCTGGGCATTGCCGCGCTCACCGTGGCGGCGGGGCGCCGGCCCCGCCGAGTCGCGTGTCGCTGAACCGGAAGTGCGGCGCCGGCGCCCCTTGGGCTGGCACGCCTTGGGCTGGCACTCCCGGCGCCGGCACTCCCGGGGCTGGAAGCCTCTGCGTTGATGCATCGGCCTGTGGCGGCCCGTCCACCAGCGCGCGGAACGGCGCAGCATCGGTGCGCAGAATCACCCGGGTCTTCGGGCCGACCGTGACGTCCAGGGTGTCGAGCGAGCGGAGCAACGTATAGAGCTGGGGGTCGAGCGCATAGGCGGCGGCATGGATTTGCGCCGCCCGGGCGCGGCTCTTGGCCGTGATGTCGGCGGCTTGTTCCTGCGCCCGCGCCGCCAGCACCCGCGCATCGCGGGTGGCGTCAGAGCGGATGGCGGCGGCGATTCGCAGCCCGTCGGCGGTGCGCTGCGCTGCCACGGTCTCGCGTTCGGCGCGCATGCGGGCGACGGTCGCCGCCAGCGTTTCTGCCGGCAGGCTGAACCGTTCCACGCCGGCCTGGACGATGCGGATACCATAGGTGTCGAGCACCTGGTGGTAGAGATTGCCCTGCAGCGCTTGCTCAAAGTCAGCCAGGCGGGCCTTGGCCGGATCGGTGTTCACCAGATCCGTCAGGTTGAAGCTGCTGGCGGTGACCTGCAGCGTCGAGCCCATAAAGCTGCGGAGCTGGCGTGCGACGTCGTCCGGGTTCTGCTGGCCGGCGCGAAGGAACTGCACGATATGGGCGGGGTCGTCGTCGACCTGCCAGCCTAGGTAAGCCTGCACCAGGATGCGCAGCCCGTCCCGGGTGCCGACATCCTGCAGCCCACTGGACGTGGTGCGCAGGCGCAGATCGATCGGGATGGTGCCCTCGATCGGCGCGGGGATCTTCCATGCCAGGCCGGGCTCGGTCAGCACGCGGACCGGCTTGCCGAACTCGGTGACCACGACGGCCTCGCCCGGTCCCACCATGATAAGAGAGGAGGTCGCGCCCGCGGCGACCAGCACCAGCACAGCGAGCGTGATCCGCAGCAGCAGGCGCCAGCGGCCCCTGTGGGATTGCGCGGGCGCGGTCATGCCTTCGCCCCTGTTGGCATTCTGTGGTTGCTGTGGCTGGTCAATAGCCGGGGCCGCTATCGTCATGGTTGTCTGCCCCTCTGGTATGGATAAGCTTCCGGTCCGTCAGCGGCGGCGCCCGGCGGTCGGAGGTCGATGGTCGGCAGGCTGGCGCCGCTCAGACGATGGTCGACGATCTCCAGCGGCACGTCGTGCAGTGCAAACTGCAGGTCGCTGAAGTAGCGCTCCAGCAGGAACGGCCGGCTGGCGGCGCGATAGGGGCCGTCGTCTGCGGTGATGTTGGTCAGGTCCACCTGGGCCTTGCTCACGGTCTCCGCCGCTGCCGCAGTCGCCGCGCCGATCGCGTTGTGCGCATTCAGGCGCGCAACGCTTGCCGTGGTCTTGGCCCGTCCGCGCTCGGCTGCGATCTCCGTGGCGGCCTCGATCTCCGCGGCCTGAACAGCGCGATAGGCGCTGGCAGCGCCTGCCGGGGGATGGATCGCCTCGACGACGACCGAGACGATCTCGATGCCGCTGTTCAGCCCATCCAGCGCCCGCTGCAGCCGCCGCTGCAGCTCTGCCGCGAGCACGGCCTGACTGCCGCTGAGCAGGTCAGGCAGGGTCTGCGACGCGAACAGCTGCACCAATATGCGGCCGGCCAACGCATGCACCAGCGCCGTCGGGTCGACCTCCCGGTAGAGTGCGGCACGCGCGGCGGCATCGCTCAGCCCGATACGGTACAGCACACGCACGCTGGCGGTGACCGTCTGGAAGCTCTGGTGGTCCAAATCGTCGCTGGCAATGATGTAGGCGACGTCCGACGGCAGATCGGAATCCCACAGACGGTTGGCGCTGGCTGGCGGCTCGCCTTCCGCCGTGCCGGGGTGCTGCAGCGCAGCCACCGCCCCGTCGCTGGTGTAGCTGATCGGAACCGCATGGATGACGCCCAGGTCCACCATGCGCACCGAGCCGAACGGCCATGGCAGCAGCAGATGCAGGCCCGGTTGCAGCATCGCCACGGGCACGCCGAAGCGTTCGTAGGAACCGCGCTGTTTCAGATCCACCCTGGTCACGCCGGTCAGGAACCAGCAAAACATCAGCATCAGCAGCGCCACCGGCAGGCAGGCTGCCCGCATGAAGTGCAGAGCCCAGCTGCGGGAGAAATCCAGGCCGAACTGCGAGCGGACGGTCTGCGCCATACTGGCGGGCGAAAG
>JASHVB010000396.1 GCA_030039695.1 Acetobacteraceae bacterium | reverse complement strand
ATGACGTGGTGGAAAGGCGATGGTGCCGCCGAAGTCCTTGCATACGCCGGATTTGCAATACTCTTGGAGCGGGCAAGTTCCCTTGATAGTCTCGCCGAGATGTCGCGGCGCGGAGACGATGAAAAGTCTCTGACCATCCTCTGTCGCACGCTCGCCGCGCTTCACAGCCCACGAAATGTGCCGCCGCCATCAAACCTACCCCAGTTAGCTGAATGGTTCCGAGACTTAACTTGTCTTGCGTCCGCCGACACGCTATTAGCACGAGGTTCTGCCGTTGCCGATGATTTGTTGGTCAATCCGCGAGAAGAAGTGGTGCTGCACGGCGACATGCACCATGAAAACGTGTTGTGGTTTGGCGATAGAGGCTGGCTCGCAATCGACCCCAAGGGGCTGATCGGCGAGCGGGGATATGATTATGCGAACATCTTTCGCAATCCCGACCAGAAGACAGCCCTTGCGCCGGGCAGACTCGATGCTCGCCTTGAACAGGTTTCAACAGAAGCTCATCTCGATCCGGACCGACTACTACGCTGGATCATAGCACACGCGGCCCTTTCGTGCGCGTGGAGCGTGGGAGATGGCCGAAGTCCAGCCTGGTCTCTCGCAGTGCTCGAAGTCGCGCTGAACAAACTTGACGCATCGGAACGTCGGTCCGCTTAAGGTCGCTTCCCACGGTTGCTGCGCGGTCACCTTACTGCTCCTGTGGATGGGATGCTGTCCGCGGCATGCCGCCGAGAAGCGAACCATTGAGACCAAGTCTCGAGACACCGATTAGGTCTGGCTAACGGTGATTGCCACGGTGCCGCGGGGTGCCGCTGGGGATGGTCCGCGGCGGACGCGCTTGCGCCTCGCCTTGGTCATTCAAGCGTTCGTGGATCCTTGACATCGATTTCCGGATGATCTGTGGGCTGAGGCGTTGCGGTAATCAGTGTCACGCCATCAGGCGAATCGAAGCGATGCCACATGCCCTGGGGTACAATCAGCATCATTCCAGCGTTAATTGAAACCGATTGTGGCCCGTCGTCGGTCAACAGAGTCAAAGTCGCCGTTCCGTCAACGACTTCCACAATTTCGTCACCTGCACGGTGACGTTCCCAGCCACTGTCGCCGGCGAACTTCGAGGCGAAAATCGCGCCGTCACGATAGGGCGCAAGACGTACAATGGCGTCTTTCTTTTCCGCGGCACCGTCCAACGGTCCTCGGCCGCGCAGCATGGTTAACTTCGCGAGCTCGGCCTTCAAATCGACGATCGGGATCATTGCTCATCCTTTCTCCACGGAATTGTGTTATGTAACAGGTGCAATTGCATTGTTTGCCCTGTGGGTTTGGCAAGCGCCGGAGACATCGATCGATATGCGCCGTCTCTCCATAGCGCTACTTGTCATAACCAGCACGCCGTTCTGCCTGTCGCGTTGGTGAACCGGCAATGTCGCACGGAGCAACCTGGCACTTGGCCTGCGTCTCTGAGCACAGGCGTCAGCCAGTAGGCTTGGTGATGCTACATCCGTCAAAGCCAGCACGAATCTCTCGGATCGTCCCGGCCTGCGACGACCTTGGCGCATTCCGGCCTCCTATCCCGGGGCTGCCATGCCGGCCAGCTGCCGCTCCACTAGCCGCGAGTACACCCCGCGCCGTGCCCGCAGATCCGCGTGGCGCCCGGCTTCAATCACCCGCCCAGCTTGCAACACCAGAATCAGATCCGCGGACCGAATCGTGGACAGACGGTGCGCCACCACGATCGTCGTCCGATCTTTCATCAGCCCGTCCAGCGCGGCTCGCACCTGCTGCTCACTGATCGTGTCGAGATGCGAGGTGGCTTCATCCAGCACCAGGAGCGGCGCGTCCTTCAGGAATGCGCGCGCGATTGCCACACGCTGCCGCTGCCCGCCGGACAATTGGACTCCGCGCTCGCCCACGCGAGTCTGCAATCCGTCTGGTAGTCCGGCCACGAACTCCGCCAGCGCTGCCCGTTGCAAAGCATCCGCTATGTCGGCCGCAGAAGCGTCAGGCCGTGCCAAGCGCACGTTCGCGCTCAACGTGTCATTGAACAGGTACGTGTCCTGCGCCACCAGGGCGACGCGCCTGCGCAGCCCATCCAGAGTCAGTTGGCGCAAATCCATGCCGTCCAGACAGATCGATCCCGCGGCCGGATCCCAGAAGCGCAGCAGCAGGTTGGCGATCGTGGTCTTGCCGGCGCCAGAAGGCCCCACCAGCGCCACCGTCGCTCCTCTCGGCACGGCGAAAGACACGCCGGTCAACGCCGGGTGCAGCCGGCCGGGATAGGTGAAATTCACGCCTTCGAACGTCACGGCCGATCCGCCCGCATGCGGCGCTGGTTCAAATGGTCCGTCTATAATCGTCTCCGGCTCGGCGTGAACCACGTGCAAGCGACGGGTGGAGGCGATCGTGTCGGCCAATTGACGCCCCACCTGCGCGATCTCAGAGACCGGCAGGAAGGCCGAGATCGAGACGAGTACCAACAACGGCAACATCCAGGGGGAAAGCCAGCCCTTCAGCACCAGAGGCGCCCCCAATGCGGCGACCACCAGACCGCCAAGACCGGTCGCAAGCTCCAGTCCCGCGGTCTGGCGCGTCAGATCCGCCAGCAACGCGAGACGTTGGGTCTGATAGCGGCGGACGGCAGCCATGAAGGCGGTGCGGCGGCGCGCGGTTGCGTCGAAGGCGGCGAGTTCTGCCAGGCCCTGGATCGTTTCCGCAGCGAACGCACCCAGCGTCCCCAATGCGTCCCGCGCTTCTAATCCCAGCGTGTCGATCCGTCGCCGTCCCCGCACCGGGGAGGCGCCGGCATAGAGCAGGAACGGCGCCAAAGCCAAGGCCAGCGGCCAGCAAGTCCAACCCAGGATCACCAGCACGCCGGCCGGCACCAGCGCCGCGACAATCGATGGTGCGATCGTGTGCGCAAAGAAATATTCGACCGTTTCGACATCCTGGGTCGCCAGGGCCACCAGGTCGCCGGGGCGCCGCCGCAGCAGATAGGCCGGCGCCAGCGCGTCCAGCTTGCGGAACAAGTCGATGCGCATCTGGGCGAGAATTCGGTAGGCCATGACGTGGGCCAGCCACGACTCCAGCCAATGCAGCAAACCCGCCATCGGTGCCGTCACCAGCAGGGCCAGCGTGAGCGCCAGGATAGGCGCGTGCACGCGCACCGCGCCGAGCAACAGCGCACTCCAGACGCCAACGCCGATGAATGTCACCACGCGAGCGATGCCGGCCAGCACCGTCACGCCAATCTGTCCGCGCCACGGGCGCACGAAACCGAGCAAGGTGCGGATGGTTTGCGGCCAGCCGACCTCTTCGGCGTCTTCCGAAAGTGGGCGCGCCAGCGGTGCCGCGGCGCTGGCCGCTTCGGGGGCGCGCGAGCCGTCGGGCGCCGGCAATTCGCCAATCAGCGCGTCTTCATGTTCGGCAAGCTGTGGAGCCATCAGGTCGCGGTACGGGCCGGGACTAGCGATCAGCTCAGTATGGCGGCCGGATTGCACCACGACGCCGTCGTGGAGCACCAGGATGCGGTCGGCACCGATGACGCTGGACAGGCGGTGCGCCAGGATCAGGGTGGTGCGGCCGGTCATCAGCCGGTCCAGCGCCTGCTGGATCACCGCCTCGTTCTCGGCGTCCACTGATGACAGCGCCTCGTCGAGCACCAGGATTGGCGCATCGCATAGCAGCGCGCGGGCGATGGCGATGCGCTGGCGTTGGCCGCCGGACAGTCGTGCGCCGCGCTCGCCGATCACCGTGTCGTAGCCTTCGGGCAATCCCATGATGAACTCATGGGCGTTAGCGGCCTGGGCGGCGGCGACCACCTCGGCCTCGGATGCGTCGGGACGACCAAGGCGCAGGTTGTCGTTGATCGTGCCGTGAAACAGTACGGTGTCCTGTGACACCACCGCGACCATGCGGCGTAGCGCCTCGGGATCGAGCGCGCGCAGATCCTGAGCGTCGATCTGCACTCTGCCGGATTGCGGATCATAGAGCCGTAGCAGCAGCCGCACGATGGAGGATTTGCCGGAGCCGCTCGGACCGACGATGCCCACCCGTTCGCCCGGTTCCACGACGAAGGAGAGACCCTGGTGTGCCGCCCGCCGGCCGCCGGGATAGGCGAAGCGGACATCCTGAAATTCGATGCGCGGACGCAGGTTGATGGCGGGGATGGGCGGCGCTGGGGCGGTGGGCGCGGTCTCCGGTGCAGAGAGCAATGTGACGATGCCGTGCGCGGCCGATTGCCCGTTCAGGCCCTGGTGCAGCACAGTGCGGAGGTCACGCAGCGGACGAAAGATTTCGGTGCCCGCCATCAGCACGATGAGCAGCGCTGTGAGCGACATCTCGCCGTGGCTGACGCGCCAGGCGCCAAGCGCCATGGCCAGAGCGGCGCCGAGCGCGGTCCCCAGGTCGGTGAAGCAGCGGGTCAGCACGCTGACGGCAAGGACCCAGAGGGTGCTGTCGGACAGTGCCTTCGCCCTGGTGGCGAGCATGGCGCCGTAGGCTTTGCTCTGACCGAACGCCTTCAGCGTGG
>JASHVB010000043.1 GCA_030039695.1 Acetobacteraceae bacterium | reverse complement strand
ACCGACCTTCATCTCTTCCCGTCGCTACGCCGCGCATGTCGAAACCACCGCCTACAGCGTTTTCGATTTCCGGCACGACAATTTCCACGAACTGGAAATCTGGGCCGCGCCAGAGTGTCTGGAATTTCACACCGCCCCCGATTTTCCCACGCTCGTGGAACGCCTTTCCACCCGCTTCGGTCGCCAGCCGTGCCTGCCCGAGTGGCTTACCAACGGCGCCATCATCGGCCTGAAGGCGGGCGACGACAGTTTCGCGCGCTTGGAAACATACCTTGCCGCCGGCGTCCGCGTGTCCGCGCTGTGGTGCGAGGATTGGGCCGGCACGCGCACCACCTCTTTTGGCACGCGCCTGTTCTGGGACTGGCGCTGGAACCCAGCGCGCTATCCCGACCTGCCGCGGCGCATCGCCGAGCTTCGCGCCCGCAATATCCGTTTCCTCGGTTACGCCAACCCCTATCTCTGCACGGACGGCTCTCTCTTCGCGGAAGCGGAGTCCCGCGCGCTGCTGGCACGCAACGCCGCCGGCGACGCGTACCGCGTCGATTTCGGCGAGTTCGATGCCGCGGTTGTCGACTTCACGCTGCCCGAGGCCCGTGCCTGGTTCGCGAACCGCATCCTGCGCGCCAATATGCTGGACCTCGGTCTGTCCGGTTGGATGGCGGATTTCGGCGAATATCTGCCGATCGACGCACGCCTCGCCGGCGGCGATGCGAAGCTGCTGCACAACGCCTGGCCCACACTCTGGGCCGCGGTGAACGTCGACGCCGTTCGCGGCACCGATGCACTGTTCTTCATGCGTGCCGGTTTCACCGGTGTGCAGCGCCTCTGCCCACTGCTGTGGGCCGGCGATCAGTGCGTCGATTTCTCCCGCCACGACGGCCTGCCCAGCGTGATCTGCGGCGCGCTGTCTGCAGGTTTGCTGGCCAACGCTTACCACCACAGCGACATCGGCGGTTACACCAGCTTGTTCGGGAACCGCCGCACACCCGAGTTGTTGCAACGGTGGATCGAGATGGCCGCCTTCACCCCGGTGATGCGCACCCACGAGGGCAATCGTCCAGACGACAACCTGCAGATCGACCAGTCACCCGGCCTGCTCGCGCATTTCGCCCGCTTCACCCGCATCTGGTGCCACCTCGCGCCCTATCTACGCGCGCTGTGCGGGCACGCCGCGACACGTGGCCTGCCGGCACAGCGCCCGCTTTTCCTACACTTCCCAGACGACCCGGCTGGCTACGCGATCCAGGACCAATATCTCTACGGCCCGGACCTGCTGGTTGCGCCCGTCCAAGCGTCGGGCGCGGCCGAATGGTCCGTGCATCTGCCCGCCGGCGCCGCCTGGACGCACCTCTGGTCCACCACGACCTATCCCGGCGGCCGGCGCGTCACCGTGCCCGCGCCGATCGGGCGGCCCCCGGTGTTCTTCCGCGATGATTCGCCATTTCAGGGATTATTCCGCGCGCTGCGGGATTGATCCCGCCAAGCCGGGCGTCCAAAGTTATCCACATGGTCGGATTCGTCCGCCGCATTCCGGAAGGCGACCATCGCGAGCGCATGGTCTGCGCCGATTGCGGCTACATTGCCTACGAAAACCCGAAGGTTGTGGTTGGCTCCGTTGTCGTCGCGGCCGGCGCGGTGTTGATGTGCCGCCGCGCCATCGAGCCGCGGCTTGGTTACTGGACCCTGCCAGCGGGCTACCTCGAGCTCGACGAGACCATCGAGGAAGGCGCCATGCGTGAGGCCCTGGAAGAAGCCCAGGCGGAGATCGCATTGGATGGCATCCTGGCGGTGTTCTCCATCGCCCGCATCGGTCAGGTGCAGGTCATCTTCCGGGCCCGGTTCGCCGATGCACCGCGCTTCGCGCCGGGACCGGAGAGCCTGGAGGTCGGCTTGTTCCCTTGGGACTCGATCCCGTGGGACGACATCGCCTTCCCGTCGGTCCGCTGGGCGCTCGACGCGTGGCGGCATGCCGGCGGCGGCCCGCTTGGCGCGCCGATCGGCAATCCGCCCGACGACCGGCGCGGCACCCGGCGCATGGCTGATCATTCGCGGGCCGATGGCCTATGATCCGACTTGCCGCAATTCTGCTGGCCGGGCTCGTGGTGGGGGCGGCGAGGTCGTCCTTGCCGCTACCGCCAACGCCGCCCAAGCACGCCCCGGCCGGAGAAGCTGCCCCGGTGCCCGATGCCAGTCTGCTGCCGTCGGACCCTGGCACGCGGACCACCGAGTTCAACTTGCGGATTTTCACGCTGCAGGAACATGACGGTGGCTTGGCCTCTATTCCCGGCTCCGCCTACGCACCGCCAGTGGACCGTAAGCTCATGCAGACGCCCGGCTTCACCGTAAGTCTGCCGATGCAATAGACGCGTCTGCGTCGTCTGGCGTGCTTACCGGCCGATCTGCTGGTTCGCCCGTGGACGAACCGCGTCCCCCATCGTCATCGCGGTGGCAGCCGGGACCCATGCAGCCATGGTCCCGGCTCTCGCCTGGGACGATGATGGCCGGCTCGACGACGACAAATCACGGTGTCGTCGTGCGGTCGGCGATCGTCGTCAACTTGTCGCGCATGTCGAAAAACACGAGGATCAGCTCGCAGTAGACGCGCCACAGCAGTGCGAACGCACACATGCCGATCAGCGGAACGATCACGCCGCCAAAGATCCGGAGCGTCCAGATGCCGAATACCACGCGCACCAGCGTGACCAGTGCAATCAGCAACAGGCCGAGCACGAACACGACCCGGATGATGCGGGGCGTGATGAAATCGTCGAAGGACAGAAAGTCGGACATGACAGGCTCCCCCTGTTTCGTAAACCCGGAGCAATCTTAGCACTTCACGCCGAGTTTGCCTGCCATGTCCTGGATGAACTGCCACGCCACACGGCCGGACCGAGCCCCGCGCGTCACCGACCACTCCACAGCGGCAGCATGGAGCGCCTCGGTGTCGATCGGCAGGTGCATCGCTGCGGCGTAGCCATCGATCATGGCAAAGAAAGTATCCTGGTCGCAGTTATGAAATCCGAGCCACAGGCCGAAGCGGTCCGATAGCGACACTTTTTCTTCCGTTGCTTCCGACGGATTGATGGCCGTCGCACGTTCGTTCTCGATCATGTCCCGCGGCATCAGATGGCGGCGGTTCGACGTGGCATAGAACAACACGTTTTCCGGGCGGCCTTCGATGCCGCCTTCCAGCACCGATTTCAGCGCCTTGTAGTCGGAATCCTCGCGTTCGAACGACAGGTCGTCACACAGGATCAGGCAGCGGCGTGAGTGCGCGCGCAGCACGTTCAGGAGATCAGGCAGCGAGCGGACGTCCTCGCGGTGGATCTCCACCAGTGCCAGCACATTGCCAAGCTGGGTGTTGGCGACCGCGTGCACCGCCTTGACCAGCGACGACTTGCCCATGCCGCGCGCGCCCCAGAGCATCGCGTTGTTGGCCGGCAGGCCGCGCGCGAAACGCAGCGTGTTATCCAGCAGGATCTGCTTTTGGCGCTCGACGCCCTGCAGCAGGGAGATTTCGACGCGCGACACCTTCGCAACCGGCGTGAGATGCGGCGGCGACGGATGCCACACGAACGCCTCCGCCGCCTCCAGGGCGACGGCGGGCGCCGCTGGCGGGGCAAGACGCTCCAATGCCTCGGCGATGCGTGTGGCAACTTCGATCAGGCGTTGGTCCATTGGCGGGAAGTTCCGGAGGAGCTTGACGTAAGGGGGGCGGAAAGTATGGTCCCGCCCCGTTCACCGCAAGGACCAGGACCCCATGAACCCGTTTGCCCTGATCTCTCCGGCCTACGCGCAGGACGCGTCGGGCATGCTGGGCAGCGCCACGTCGTTCCTGCCATTGGTGTTGATCTTCGCGGTCTTCTATTTCTTGCTGATCCGCCCACAGCAGCAGAAGCAGAAGGAAACGCGTGCCATGATCGCCGCGGTGAAGCGCGGCGACCGCGTGGTGACCGGCGGCGGCATCCTGGGGACCGTGCAGCGCGTGCCAATGGTGCAGGACAAGAACGGCAAGCAGGTGCCGTCGAACGAGATCGAAGTCGAGATCGCGCCGAATATTCGGGTGACCGTTTTGCGCGACACGATCACCCACGTGGTGAAGCCGACCGCCGCGAACGACTGAACAAACCTTGCCTGCACAGCGGTAGCGGCCCAGACGCGGTGAGGGTGAAGGCGCGGACCGCACGATAACTCCCTGCGTTCCGCGCCGCACCCACGTCGCGTTGCGCCGCGACCGGTGCCGCTCTGCGGGAGTGGTGTACGTTGACGCGCGCCACATCTATCCGCAGCCTTCCGCATTGTTTGCGCAATGGGGGACGGAATGCGGATCGCGGAAATGGACTGGCGCATGGTGGAAGACTGGATCCGCCGCGACGACCGCTGTGTCCTGCCGATCGGCAGCACCGAACAACACGCCGGCCTGTCACTGGCGACCGATGCGATCCTGGCGGACCGTGTCGCTGTGGAAGCTGCCGAGCCGCTCGGCGTGCCGGTATTTCCCGTGCTGTCCTATGGTCTGACCCCGTACTTCACCAGCTTTCCGGGCACCGTCACGCTGCGGGTGGCGACATTCGCCGCGGTTCTGCGCGACGTATTGGACAGCCTGAAGCTCACTGGTTTCCGCCGCGTGCTGATCGTCAACGGCCATGGCGGCAATCGGCCGGCGCTGTCGCAGGCAGAGGAATGGATGATGGACAACCCGGATGCACGGGTGCGGGTACATGACTGGTGGCGCGCGCCGCTGACCTCGGCGGCGGTGCGGCGCATCGATCCGGTCTCGGGCCATGCAAGCTGGATGGAGAATTTCCCCTGGACCCGCCTGCCACGCCGCCTACCCGAAGAGGGCGCCAAGGCACCGGTCGACGTTGATCGCCTGCACGCGCTGCCGCCGTTCGAGGTTCGTCTGATGCTCGATGACGGCAACTTCGCTGGCCGTTATCAGCGTGATGATTCGGAAATGATGGAGATCTGGGACGTCGCAGTGCAGGAGACGCGCGCGCTGCTGGAGGAATGGTGATGGCCGCGCCGGTCCTGATCTGGGGCGCTGGCGCTATTGGCGGTTCGGTTGGCGCTTGGCTGAAACGCGCCGGCCATGACGTGACATTTGTCGATGTCGTGCCGGATCACGTGGCGGCGATCGCAAACCCTGCGCGCGGACTGCGCATCACCGGCCCCGTGGAGGCGTTCACCGTCACCGCGCCGGCCCTGCTGGCGGCGGAGGTGTCCGGCAAGTGGCCGCGCATCTTCCTCGCCGTGAAGGCCCAGAATACCGAGGAAGCCACGCGGGCTTTGGCACCCTTGCTGGCCGAAGACGGCTATGTTCTGTCGCTGCAGAACGGGCTGAACGAAAACATCATCGCCGGCATTGTCGGCCGCACCCGCACCATTGGTGCGTTTATCAATTTCGCCGCCGACTGGATGGCATCGGGCGAAATCATGTTTGGCAATCGCGGCGCCGTCGTGCTGGGCGAGTTGGACGGCGCCATCACGCCTCGGCTGCAGGTCCTGCACGCGCTGATGCGCGACTTCGAACCCGACGCGATCGTCAGCTCTGACATCTGGGCCTATCTCTGGGGCAAGCTCGGTTACGGCGCCATGCTGTTCGCGCAGGCGCTGGGCGAAGCAAGCATTGCCGCTTGCCTGACGCGGCCGGAACTGTTGGACCTTTGGCGACAACTCGGCGCGGAAGCGATTGGCGTTGCGCAGGCCGAAGGCGTGCGGCCGCGTGGCTTCAACGGGTACGACGTGGATGCGTTTCGCCCTGGAGCCAGTGCAGCGGCAGCGCGCGCTTCGGTGGCGGCAATGGCCGACCTCTATCGTGGCAGCACCAAGACGCACTCCGGCGTGTGGCGTGATCTGTGGGTGCGCAAGCGGCGCACCGAAGTGGACGTACAGATCAAGCCGATCGCAGAACGCGGCGCCAGCCACGGGATCAATTGCCCCGCTACGCGGAACCTCGTCGAGATGATCCACGAGGCGGAGCAAGGCACGCGGGGAATGAGCGATGACAATTTGCTAGAGTTGGCAAAGAGGAGTGTCGCGCCATGAATATGCGCTTCGATGGCAAGGTCGTCGCGGTCACCGGCGCCGGCCACGGCTTCGGCCGGGCCATCGCACAAAGCTTTGCCCATCTCGGTGCGCGGGTGTTCGCCACCGACATCTTGGCGGAGGAACTTGAGGAAACCGCCGCGCCCGGCGGGATCATCACCAAGGTGGTCGACCTGCGTGACCGCGCGGCCGGCGCTGCATGGATCCATCAGATCGAGGCGCAGACGGCAAGCGCGATCGACGTGCTGGTCAATGACGCGGGGGGCGTCGCCGGCCAGGAGCACAAGCCGCTCGAAGACGTGTCCGACGAGGAGTGGAATGTCATCTTCGACATCAACGTCAACGCCGCTTTCCTGTTGTGCCGCGCTGCTGCGCCCGCGATGAAGCGCGCACACAACGGGCGCATTATCAACATCAGCTCGGGCGCCGGGCTGCAGGCGTCGCTGACCGGTATCCAGGCCTATTGCAGTGCCAAGCACGCGGTGGTTGGGTTGACGCGACAACTTGCGCACGAGCTGGGACGGTTTAACATCACGGTCAATTCGGTCGCACCGGGCTTTATCCGCACCAATGCGGCGAGCGAGCGGCAATGGGCCAGCTATGGTCCGGAGGGGCAGGGCGAGCTGGTACGGCGCATCGCGATGCGACGTCTGGGGACGGCGCAGGACATTGCCAATGCGGTATTGTTTTTCGCTTCGGATCTGGCGGAATTTGTGAACGGGCAAATTCTGCAGGTGGACGGCGGGCGCTGATCCCGATTGGTTCATGGCGTTCAACTTCCGGAGAGTTGTGCGCCTCCTGCTGCTCCGTCGGCCTAAACGTCCGGTAACACTGGGATCACGCAATCCGGCGCTGGATCGGCCCATGGAACCTGCCAGTCATCCTTTTCGGGAGATCGACGCGGCTGCGATCGAGGCCATGGACGACGCGTTCTGTGCCGTCGACCGCGACGGCAAGTTTGTGCAGGTAAACTGCAGCGCCGAGCGTCTATTGCACCGCCGGCGCGACGAATTGCTGGGTGCCGCCGCCGAAGCGGTATTCCCACGCCATGCATGCTCCGGGTTGCTCGACGCCATCGCGGGCGTGCGGCATGACGGGCACCGCCGGCGCATCGACATGGATCTCGCAGGCGACATTCGGGTTGCCGTCAGCATCGTTCCGACTGCGGATGTCGTGCTGCTGTTTCTGCGTGACCGCGACGCATGGCA
>JASHVB010000395.1 GCA_030039695.1 Acetobacteraceae bacterium | reverse complement strand
CGCGTGGCTCACAGCGCGCCGCCGCGGTGCTTCGAGCCCTCGGCATCGAGCACCTCGAGCCGCCAACGCCACCAATCCCGGGCCAGACCATCATGTAGCCCCGTAGTGACAGACCACGATTCCACCCCCAATGAAATCAACGGCTTGCCGGCCTCAAAGGGAAACATGGGCTAGGAGGTCTTGAGGATACAGTGGTTTTCGATTGCATGGTTAATCCTGGTCTTGGTCCTCATGAGTGGGGTCCGTATCGGGCAATTCCTCGTATATAAGATTGCAACGTATGAGAAAGGCCCCGTGCTAGCGGCTTCCGTGTTGCTTGGAGGGTGCGCCGCTTTGCTCAAGGCGATAGGCTAAGTAGGTTCAAAGTGCGAGGCCATAATTACAGTAAAACGTGTGAAATTGCCGCTCAGACGGTTCTGGCTCACTTCTGGTGATGGTACCGGGCTGCTGTGCCGCTAATCTTCTGATCTCGCCGAGAAATCCAGGTCGATCGCCCGGAGGGCGGTGAATGTTCTCGGGTAGGCCAGCGAGACAGAGAAGCCCTCGTCGAATCAGGAACTTACCGCTGCCGTTGGTACAGTGCCTCCACCAAATGTGCGCCAGAACCGTCCAACCGGCAACGTGACAGCGATGACTACATCTGTCCGCCGTACTCCACCTGCTTCCGTGCCCAAATGATTCCGCCACCCGTCGGCATCGTAACCCTCTCGACTCGCTCGCATCCGGCTGCCGACAGCCACGCGGTGTGCTCCGCTGCGGTATAGGCGGCACCCGCGTGATACAGGTTCATGAAGGTAACATTCATAAAAACTGCCCGTCGTGGCGACAGCCGGTTGTCGTCCAGAATGCCGGCGCCGACGATGTAGATCGTCCCACCGCGACGAAGGCATGAGGCTGCGTTGGCGATTGCACATGCCGCACTGGTCGGCGACAGTACTTGCACGAGCGCCCGCATGATCACCGCGTCGTGTATGTCCTTGGGTGGCGCCTCCAGGATATTGCCGGCCTCAATCGCCACTCGATCTCCGCCTGGCGTATTCCGCAGGATCGCCTCCGCGAACCTGGCCGTGCGCGGCAGCTCGAAGAGCGTCCCTTGCAGGTCAGGGAATGCATGGCACAGCGTCGCGATCAGGCCTCCGCTCCCGCCGCCTATATCGATGACTGAACGATAGGTCGAGAAATCGAACCGATTCAGGAAGTCTTGGCCGGCGTTGAGCGTACCTGAGTGCATGCCGCGAAGCATCGCCGCCATCTCTTCGTCCGAAGCCGAGTTAAAGTCGTGAAGAGCGGCTGGCCGGCCGGATCGGATCGACTGGGCCGTGCGTAAGTCGGCATGCCAGAGCTGGCTTAGCAGTTCGTGCATACCGCCGAGATAGGTCGGCCGTCCTTTGACCAGATAGGTCGAGGCTTCGGACGTGTTGGCGAACACACCCTCCTGCTGCTCCAGCAGCCCAGTCGCCACGAGTGCATACAGTAGCCGCTGTAGCCGGTCCTGCGCGACATTCAGCGCTGCTGCAAGCGCGGCCGCATCGCGCGGTCCCTCGGCAAGATGTGTGAATATCTCAAGCTGCATGCCCGCGAGCATCGCGCAAGCCTCGGGCACACTTGCTTGCAGTCTCTGAGTGATCTCAGGCGGAGATGCGTCAGTCGGCGGGCGCTCCGGTTTCTCCGCAATGGCCTGGTTCGGCTCCATCACCTCGGTCCTCTCGCGTTTCCCAGTCTATCCCGTCGATGTTTCATCGAATGTACCCTTGTGCGGCTTGCGCGAGGAAAGTGACGAGACACTATTACCGCTCAATAACCAATCACTCAGGAAAGGTAACCAGTGTAGCCTACCGTGTTCGATAAGCGAACCGGCGCGTTCACCGTCGATCTGAGAATAAAGCTTACTCGCTCGATCGTGAGAGTCTGCGCGTGGCCTCGACCGGTGTCTGGTCCCGACACATCCCGGCAGGCAAGCAGACCGGCAGAAAGCCACCCTTGCCAGCCATGCAAAACAGCGGCCGCTCTTGACCCAACCTCGCCTCTCGCGCGTCGCTTCCCGACGACGACATCATCGACCGCGAAATCGTTAGCGGGACGTCTGGCTCGTTATCGCAATTAGTGGTGCGATTTGATGCCTCGGCGTCATATCGGCTTGCCTTCGCTGCCAGGCCAGTTCGCCATCAGTGTGTTGCTGGGCCGCGTTTTGTCTATCGCCTTGTGCGCTGTTTGAGCACCAGCCACTGGCAGTCCATTCGGATCTAGTAGGCCGATTTGGACAAGAACCGACGCCTGGTCCCAGTAAATATGCTCGTGCACCAGCTTATCACCAAGAAACTGTACGATGGCGACCAGCGGAATTTCAACCTTTCGCCCGGTTGGCGGAATGCCCGGCAACATCCAGTCGATTTCCGATGTATGGGTGAATGAGAACAGCATTTCATCGACCAGGCTGTTCTCACCAACGGTCCGGCTGATCAGCTTCATGGCGGTATCAGGTGGATTCGCACCGATGAAGTGATACTTGTAAAAGCGCTTCAGCTCATCATGGCCGACGCCGCCAGCCATCGTGGGAATATGGTTGACATATGGCTCTGCCACCATTGTCGCCATTGTGCCATCCACATCGCGTGTTTCGAACTCGGTGCGAGTATGCGCTTCCCACAATGCGACAAGATCATGATCCGGCATGATTGGCTCCCTTGGGACGAACAGATCCAACCCGACACTTCCCTGCTGGACAACCGAGTTGGCCATCCTGCGGGTAATCTATCTCGGCCAACGGCAACACGACAGCCCAGAGTTACGCAATGCATCCCTCTGTCTTGCTCAGATGCTAAAGGATGTCCCGACATCCAAGACGAAACCGCGCGACGCCCCCTACTGAATCACACGGCCCGCCCGTGGGTTTGTCCACATCGCCTAGTGCCTCGTTGCTGCCGCCTGCTGCGGTGCTTCGGTGGTGGTGGCCCGCCGCTCGAACTTCCAGCCATCGGGTGTTTTGACCAGTTGATCGTGGTATCGGGCCGCCAAGGCAATGACAGGCGGTTGAACGCCGATATTGATCAACATGAGGTACACCGATCCCGTGGCACCCTGGCCAGCTGGATTGATCACAAGGTTCGTATTCCAGTGGCGCATGTTCGATCCGTTCATCTTGTCGCGCCAGTAGTGGACAAATCCCACGAGCGCATCATGACCATGAAGATCGTTGAACGACCCGTCCGAGGTGAAGGTGGCAGCGAACGCGTTGGCATTGCCGGAGTCAATCGCGTCGTTGTACCGGGCATAGAGTTGCTGGATCTGAATGTAATCGGTTGGCGTCAGTGCCCCGTTATTCTCTGCATGGCTCACCGCAACAGAATTGAGCAGAGCGAAATACGTCACGATCAGCACCAGCGTCCGTCTCTGCATTTGTGCCTCCCTTTGTACGGTTTCCAGATAAGCATGCGCGGAACTAGAACAGCGCGACGAGCTCTATCGTCAAAGCATGCGCGGCAGGAAGGTTAGGGCGTGCACCAGGCGTTGGTATGAAGGTGTACGCGGGCTCCAGGACCAGCGTCCACGGAATTAGGACCGCCTGATAGTAAACTTGCATCATGAGCTCGCTGCTGCGCAGCGCCGTTGAAGCCGACGTTACGTCCGGGAAGAAGAAGGTGCCAGCGAATGGCCCCCGGTTGAGACGCGACCACGCCACGCCGATGCCCAGCGAAT
>JASHVB010000394.1 GCA_030039695.1 Acetobacteraceae bacterium | reverse complement strand
ATAACTGTCGCTTCCGCGGTGTGGGTGGTGGTGCGCACGCCGGACGTCCGGGCAAAAAAGTGACGGATGGAAACGGCATTGGTCGTGTCGTCCGCACCCTGGTCGATGACTTTCAGTACATCGCCTGCGCCGAGGATCGAGGCGGTCACTTGAATGCCACCGGTGCCCCAGCCATACGGCAGCGGCATCTCGCGTGAACCAAACGGCACCTGGTGTCCGGGCACTGCCACGGCCTTCAACAGCGCGCGGCGGATCATCCGTTTCGTTTGCTCGTCGAGATAGGCGAAATTGTAGCCGTGCAGGGGCTGCGCGCGCTCGCCCTCTCCTTGAGAGAGGGGCTCGCGGGGCAGGGTATCACCGCGATCTGTCGGGGAAAGCTGGTTCCCCTCATCTGGCTGCACTCCGTCAAGGGGAGCGGAAGACCATTTGCCTATCATTCCGCCGCCTCCGCACGTTCTGCCTGGCGCGCCACCTCGCGCCGCATGTGCCGTACATTTTCCAACTCGCTCTGGAAATCGACATAGTGTGGCAGCTTGAGGTGCTCCACGAAACCGGTCGCCTCGATATTGTCTGAGTGGTACACGACAAATTCCACGTTCTGCGCGGGAGCGGTAACGTCCTCACCCAACTCTTCTGCACGCATGGCACGGTCAACCAGCGCCATTGCCATTGCCTTGCGTTCGCAGTGACCGAACACGAGCCCATAGCCACGGGTGAACTGCGGTGGCAATTGTTTCGATCCCTTGAACTGGTTTACCATCTGGCATTCGGTCAGCGTGATGTCCCCGATGTCGATGGCGAAGCCGAGTTCTGGCGGCTCGATCTGCACCGACACTTCGCCCATGCGGATCTCGCCGGCAAACGGATGAGAGCCACCGTAGCCGCGTTGCGTCGAATAGCCGAGCGAGAGCAGAAACCCTTCGTCTCCGCGGGCCAGCGCCTGCAGCCGCACGTCGCGCGGCGCGGGGAAACGCAGCGGCTCGCGCGTCAGATCGCCCGGCTCGTGCGCGCCGCCTCCGTCCGATTCGATGATCCCCTCGTGCCCGAGGATATCTGGCACGCGCGGCATTTGCGCCGCCGAAGGCTCGGCCTGCGGTGCCGCGTCGCGCGCGCCATCCGCCGTGAGGGTGAAATCCAGCAAGCGGTGCGTGTAATCGTAAGTTGGCCCCAGCAACTGTCCGCCCGGCAGATCCTTGAACACTGCCGAAATGCGCCGCTGCACATTCATCTCAGCGGTATCCACCGGCGTTGAATAGGCAAACCGTGGGAGCGTGGCGCGATAAGCGCGCAGCAGGAACGCGGCTTCGATCAGGTCACCCTGCGCCTGTTTCACGGCCAGTGCAGCGAGTTCGCGGTCGTAGAGCGAGCCTTCGCCCATCGCACGATCGACGGCACGCCCGAGTTGTTCCGCGATCTGAGCCAGCGAAACCTCGGGCACGGACAGGTCGCCGCGCCGCTCCTCCGCCAGCCAGGCGTGCGCCGCAGCGATCGCCTTTTCGCCGCCTTTGACGGTGACATACATCGCTTACGCCTCCTGCACCGTCACGCTGCGCGGCAGCGCAGCAAGCAGCGCTCCAGCGCACAAAACAATGTCAACGCCGCGCGGAAACAGCGCCCGGTTCTGTTGCCACACACTGGCAAAGTGGGAGGGCAATCCATCGATCGCAAGCACAGTCGGTTCGTGCAGACCGGGCCCGTCAAGTCGGAATCGCCGCCCAGTTCCGAATGCACGAACCTGCAGGATCAAGGTTGCCGAATTTTCCGGCGCCTCATGGCTGCCTGCCGGCAACGCCGCGAGATCAGGCAATGACAGCGCCAGGGCGAACGTGCACGCTTTGGGTACGGCAGTGACCGGTGCGCCGCAATGAAACGCGATCCATTCACGTGAAGCCGCGGCGTCCGGATCGAGCCATAGCGGCGTGTCATGATCCGCCAGGCTCAAGAGAACCGCGGCGGACGCGGGAGCCAACGGTGCGGGCGGCGTCAGGGCGGCACCGACCTCATGTACGCGTCCCGGCCGCGCCATCGCATCCAGCAGGGCGCGGAAACATGCCTGTGCGTCGGCGACGGGTTCGGCAAATCCAGGCAGGTCGATCGTGCTCATGTGCGCATGTTCTGCATGGCGAAGAACTGTACCTGCGTCGCCGCGGCTTTCGCTGCGATGTCGTCCCTCCGTTCCTGTTGCACCGTAGCCAGAGGCCTGATCACCTCCGCCTGCAATACCGGTGATGCGTCAGGATCTTGCAACATCGCATCTACCAGTGCTGCGAGCTCGGCCTGCCGCGCATCGCGTCCGGCGACGTAAGCGTGGCCGACCAGTCCCGACTCGGTCCGCACAGTGCAACGCGTCACTGTCATCTCGCCCAGATTGAACGCGCCGCCGCCACCGCCGACGCGCCCGCGCACCATGACCAATCCAGCTTCCGGTCCGCGGAGCCGTGTATAAGCGGGCAGTGGCGCGCGGGCGGCCAGGCGTGCTGCAATCTCCTCGCCGCTCGCTCGCGCCAACACCGCCATCCAGCGACGGCGTTCAGCATGGGGTTCCAGGAAAGACGCGGCATCAGCCATGGGTGCGACCTCGGCTTGTCCAGATGTCTAGACAGCTAGCGGCGAGCCGGGCTAACGTCAACCGCGAACTCGCATGCACCGGGGCAGATTGGATGAAAATACCATGACGGCGGCTGAGGCGCCTGACAAAGCGCCGACTGATCCGGTGCTGCGGCAGGATGGTGTGTCGCTCTGGCGGCAGATCGCCGGCAAACTTCAGCAGGACATCACCGACGGTACTTATCCGGTCGGCGGGCGCCTGCCGACCGAGGCGCAGCTTTCACGCCAATTCGGCGTCAACCGCCATACCGTGCGCCGCGCGCTGGAAGAATTGTCGCGTGGCGGCTTGGTGCGCGTGGAGCAAGGACGCGGCTCTTTCGTCGCCGAGGAGGTGCTGGAATATTCCGTCGAACCACGCACGCGGTTTACCGAGTGGATCAGGCGCCACAACAAGGAACCGTCCGGCCGCGTGCTGCAACTGAGGGAGACGCTGGCCGACGCGCAGGTCGCCAGCAATCTCGGCATTCGCGCCGGCGGCCACGTGGTGCTGCTGGAACGGCTCGGGTTGGCCGACGGCCGGCCCGTCGGTGTCACCAGCCATTATTTCCCCGCGGCGCGGCTGCGCGGCATCCTGGAGGCGTTGCGGACCCATCCACGAATCACTGACGCGTTGCAGGCGGTCGGAGTGGCGGATTACCTCCGCCAGACTACGCGCGTCACATCCCGCCTGCCTGGCGCCGAGGAAGCTGAATTGCTCCGCATGCCACGCAACCGCCCGTTGCTGGTCACCGAGAATGTGAACGTGGATCGTGCCGGCCTGGTCGTGGAATTCGCCATCGGCCGTTATCCCACTCCGCGTGTGCAAATCGTCTTCGAACCATAGAAAGCCCTGTACATGGACCGGATGCGTATCATCGGCGGGCAGGTATTACTGCCCGAAGGACTGGAAGAGGTCGATCTGTTGCTGGAGGACGGGCGGATCGCAGCGATCGGTGGCGCCGGTTCACAGGGTGCCGTCTTTGATGCACGGGGGTTGCTGGTATTGCCCGGCATCGTCGATATTCACGGCGACGCATTCGAGCGGCAGCTTCAGCCACGCCCCGGCGTCGATTTTCCCGCAGATATCGCGCTGGCCGACACCGAGCTGCAGTTGCTGTCGAACGGAATCACCACGGCATTCCACGGTGTGACTCTGTCTTGGGAGCCTGGCTTGCGCAGCCTTGAATCATGGCGCGCGCTGTTGGCCGCGCTGGAAGCGCGGCGCTGGAGCTGCGACATGCGCGTTCATTTGCGATGGGAGGCGTACAACCTAGACGCGTTGGAGACAGCGCTGGCCGACATCGAAGCGCACCGTGTACATCTCGTCGCGTTCAATGACCACACACCGTCCATTCTGCACAAGCTAGACGACCCGGTTGCCGGCGCGAAATACAGCGACCGGGCCGGCATGACGCTCGATGCGTTCCGCACCCTGGCCGATCGCATCGCATCCCGTGCCACGGAGGTGCCGGCATCGCAGGTACGCATCGCCGCGGCGGCGCGCGCGGCTGGGATTCCGATGGCAAGCCACGACGACGCGACAGTGCCGACACGCACGGCCTTTCGCGAGCATGGGGCGCGCATCTGCGAGTTTCCGATGGCCGAGGAAGTTGGCGAGGCAGCCCGTGCCGCCGGCGACTGGGTGGTGATGGGCTGCCCCAACGTGGTGCGGGGGCGCTCGCATCTCGGTTGGGCTTCCGCGGCGCGGCTGGCCGAGGCGGGCATTTGCAGCGTGCTGTCCTCGGACTATTTCTATCCGGCGATGTTGCGCGCGGCTTTGATCCTGGCCGGACGGGGGGTGTTGGACCTGGCGCAAGCGTGGTCCTTGATATCGGCCAATCCGGCCCGCGCGGCCGGCCTGTCCGATCGAGGCGTGATTTCTTGTGCAAAACGGGCAGACCTGCTCATCTTGGACTCTGGCACTCCGCAAGTGGTCGCAACCATCGCCGAAGGACGTCCAGGTTTTCTCACGCAATCGGGAGTGGAGCGTTTGCGCAGCCATTGATGATGGCTCAACGCGGAAACGTAATTGCTGCGCCGGGCAATGGCGTAATTGCTCGTGGGTAGCGACGCGGCAGCGCTATTTTGCAAGTGAAACTAGAGGTCAGGGATCGGGTCCGAGGAAGCGTGCGCTGGCGGAACAACCTCGGACGGCCGGACCAAACTCGATCATGACGAGCTCGACCCGGGTGTGCTGCGTTAGTTATCCCGTCCGAATCATTACCGTGTCAGGCCGTTGCTTTGGCGTGTGCTGGCTCGCCAGCATGCAGCCCGTCCGCACATCAGACACGGCGTTGACCTCCTGCGTTGGGGCGGCGGTCGCTGGCCGATGGGCGTGGGCCGTGTGATCGCTGCCCCCGCCTGAGCATCCAGCAAACGCGAGCAGGATCGCGGCAATGTCCGGCGCAGGCGGGTTTTCATTTGGGCAATCCCCCGCGCGCATGACGCCGGCCATGCCGGTGCTATAGTCACGGCAACATTGCCGGGAGTGAAGCGCCATGAATGTCGCCGACGCTGTCGTTGAGACCCTCCGCCGCGAGGGTGTTACCACTTTTTTCTGCTTCCCCACCACGTCGATGATCGAGGCTGCGGTTGCAGGCGGCATCCGTCCCGTGATCTGCCGGCAGGAGCGTGTCGGCGTCCATATGGCCGATGGCTTCACCCGTGTCACCAACGGCAAACCGGTGGGTGTATTCGCGATGCAATACGGTCCAGGTGCGGAAAACGCATTTGCCGGCGTCGCATCGGCGTTTTCCGACTCATCGCCGATCCTGCTCCTGCCGCTGGGCCACTCGTTGGAGCAAGCGCAGGTGTTTCCGCTGTTCAGTTCCGCGCGCAGTTACGCGTCGGTGACGAAATCGGTGGAGACGATTATGCAGCCGGAGCATGCGCCGGCAGTGATGCGGCGTGCGTTCAATGCGCTGCG
>JASHVB010000042.1 GCA_030039695.1 Acetobacteraceae bacterium | reverse complement strand
TTGCCGAAATCGGCACCGACATGGGCCGCTTCCCGACCGCCGGCCATTTGGTGTCCTGGGCAGGCCTGTGTCCGGGGCAGAACGAGAGCGCCGGCAAACGTAAGTCGTCTCGCCTGCGCAAAGGATCCCCCTGGCTCAAGACCATGATAGTGCAGTGCGCCTGGGCGGCCACACGCAAGAAGGACAGCTACTACAAGACGCAGTTCAATCGCCTGCGCGGCAAGCACGGCATGAAGAAAGCGGCCTGCGCGGTGGCCGCTTCGATCCTCACCGCCATCTACCACATGCTGAAGGACGGCACCCACCACCAGGATCTCGGCGCCAACCACTTCGACAACCGCTCCACCGAGATCAGAGCCAAGCGCCTAGCCGCCCAGATCGCCAGACTCGGTTTTCAGGTCGAACTTCGCCCCATTGCCGAGGCAGCGTGAGGTTCGAACTTCTGCGACAAATACCGCGTGATTCGGTAGTTTCTTCATAGAGGCTTGGGGGATTCCGCATTGCGACGAGCGCGACCTCGGTTGGCGTGGGACGGTCGCGAACCATTGGACGCTTCGCGTTGGCGAAGCAGGCGTAGGCGGCTTTGCGGGACTGGGTGCCACGAGTGCGGACCAAGCGTCGCCGCTCCGACCTGTGCGCTCCATCCCGGTTGATCGCCGGGAGCCCAAGCCGAGGGATCAGCGTTGCTGCCAAAGGCAAGGGCAACGGGGGAAGGCGGTGGAAGGTCCCCAGGGCTGTTGTAGGAGCCGTGCGCGGCTTGCGGTTTCAGGTGATAGAGGCAAGACCTTACGACCGACAGCACGCCTCGCGCGGGCGCGGCAGGATGGACAGCGGCCCTCACAGTGAGAGGTTAGCTGCCGAATCGTCTCGACCGCGCTGGGTTCGGCAACCAGATCGCAAACATGCCATAGTTGAACGACGCTGGCTTGGTGTTGCGTGGCAGCGCACCTGATTGCCAGCCGCATCACCAGATGCTCCGACGGAATTGCAGACGCTGCCTTGCGCGCAAAGCGAGCCTGACGCGCGCCACCGGCATCGCCTCGTAATACTTCACATTGACCCTTCATGACAGTCACAGCACCATCAGGAACCGGAGTCCCTGGACCCAACCGACGGAACTACCATGCGCAATGACGGTCACGACTTTGCGCGGCTTACCAATCTCGCCGACGGCATCTTTGCCGTCGCCATGACGTTTCTCGCTTTCACCATTCAGGTCCCGACAGCAGGGCCGGGGCAAGACGGAGGCTTGGCACATCGCCTCGGCGCGATGCTGCCGCAATTCGGCACTTTGGCGTTCAGTTTTTGCGTCGCTGCGCGCCTCTGGTCGCTCCACTTCAAAATGCATGGGGTAATCAGGCGCGGTGACAACGTCCTGCTCGTGTTAAACTTGGTGTTGCTATTCGGAGTCATACTGATTCCCTTCGTCTCCGATGTACTCAGCACTTATCCGGTCTCACCGCTAAGCGTTTCGATCTACGCCACGAATGCTCTGGTGATGCTAATGACGGATTGGGCAATCTGGCGCTACGCACGTACCCGTCCCCATTTCCTCGCGGAGGCGACCTCACCTGATTATCCGGCCCGGATGATGCGATCTAGCTTGCAGATCGCGGCTGTGTTTGGCGCCTCGATTGTGGTGTCGTGGTTTGCACCACGGGTTGCCATATGCTTATGGGCACTTATTCCACCAATTATCGCTTTGCAGGCTCGCAATTCGAGGCAGGCAGGTAATGGTAGACGCTGATGACCATCCGCTCCGGAGACGCCAGACGCCATAAAGGCTTACCGGCCCGGCCACTATGTCGCCTACATGGCCAATAGCCCCTGCAATGCAGCGTGTGCGATCCTGCGCCGGAGACTTCTCCAAGTGGCGACCCGTGCTCCCTCCAGACAAACAGCATGATAGCCGCTACGAAGCACAGGATCTTCGAGTTGATGTTCAGCGCGAGCGGTAGCGGCCCCGCGGGGAAGGCGAACCCAAACGCAGCCCAGACGGCGAACGCCACAAACTTCCCTGCCACCGCGTAAAAGGAGCATGCGGTCACCCGCATGGAAGGTAGCAGCGTCAGCAGCGATATAGTTAAGAACTCAAGGAGGAACAACGGCAGAAAAAAGCTGCCGATACAGCGTCGAATGGGGCGGAATCGGTGGATTCGTCCGTGCCATGACGATCAGATCGAAGGGAAACTCGAAGATCATCGGCGCTGCAGCGGTGCCGATGATGGCACTCGCCAGCGCGACCTTCCAGCCCCAATGCCGCGTAAGGTAGAGAATCACGACGAATGTGACCGTGGCATCGACGAATGTGCCAACACGCACGCGAGCCGCGACGAAGCTCGGATAGGCCTTCTTCACTTGCAGGCCATAGACGTATGTAGCGACGAGGAGGTGGTAGATTGCCAACAGCCAGATCGCGACCATGAACCCGGCGGCGGTCGCTCCTGGCCTCGTGACCCTGAGCGGGGCGTGCATCCGTTTGCCGGCACAGACAAATCCGCTGGCCACGACGAGGAGCACGATCGCCAGGCAGATTGCCGCGCCGTCACCATAGGAAACCCGGTGAGCGGCCCGTGCGGCGGCGCTTCTTGGGCCTCCGCAAGCCCCATAAGCGCAGGCGCACGCGCTAATCCTTCAGATATCGCCGGCCTCATCGATCGAGATACGTGACCTGACAATTTTAGGCGGTCGTTCGGTCAGTGCTCCGAGAGCGACGCAGGAGATCGGCGATGGTCCAGCGGCGGCGGCTACGCCGCAATTAGGGAACACCTCATTTTACTTGAGCGCTGCATTCTCCAACAGCGTAATGCTCTCTCTCCGAGACGCTGGTCGCTGCTATTAGACCTCCGAGTCCGGCTGGATTCATGCTGTCGGCCATGGCGGACGGGATGACAATTGTCATGCCGCGCTCCTTCGTCGCCTCATAAACGAGATTCATCGCGCGGAGTTGGAGCGACCCAGGAGTCTTCGCGTAGGTTTCAGCCGCCTCCACGAAAGTCTGAGCTATCTGCTGTTCCGAGGCGCCGAGGATGATCCTCGCTTCCTTCTCTCGCTCAGCCTGAGCACGACGGCTCATCGCATCTTGAAGCCCTGGCGGAATTGCCACGTCGCGGATTTCCACCGACATCGCCGCTACGCCCCATTCGGCAGTCTTCGATCCGATCTCTTCGCGGAGAACGTCGTCAGCCTTCTTGCGTTCAGACAGCAGTGCCGAGAGCTCGGTGGCACCAATGATCTCTCGCAAGGAGGTCTGCGCGACCTGGCCAATCGCCTCGCGGTAATTCGCTATTTCGAGTGCCGCCCGCTCGGTGTCATGCACTTGCCAGAAGATGATGGCATCGACGTTCACCGGTACAGTGTCTCGCGTTAACGTTCGCTCGGCGTTGAACCCGGTCGTCTGAATGCGTTGGTCGATCGTCGCCGCAACGGTATCGACAAACGGCACGATGAGGAACAAGCCCGGCCCTCTGATCGCTCTGAGCTTGCCGAGACGGAGAATGACCATCCGCTCCCACTGATTAGCGATCATGAGGGCACGCGGCAGCAAGATCCCGAGGATCACCAGCAGGCCAGTGCCGAAATAGGCTATCGGCACCTTCCAAAGATAGCCTGTTGCCACGACGAAGACGGCAATGATGAGCAGGATCAGCGAGAGAAGGATGGCAAAGGGATTGGCTTCCTTCCCCATCAGAAAATTCTTCATGTCTCGTTATCCTGTTGCTTCGCTATTGCAAGGATGCGGTATGCGATGTCTCTTGGTTCGAGTCCGCTCGCGCGCGCGGCTGCGATGGTCCGCAGCGCTAAGTCGTCCATGCATTTGGCATCCGCGGTCGCGTCTGCTGGTGGTGGCCGCTCCGAAACGAACGTGCCGCGCGCGGGCTGAATGGTGATCGCACCAATTCGGGCAAGCGCGTCGTAGGCGTGCCTCACCGTGTTCAGGTCAACGCGAAGAGCTACGGCCACCTGCCGCATGGTAGGCATTTTTTCACCAGGACGGACGACACCCGCGCCGATCGCCCGGAGGACCTGCTCGCGGATCTGCACATAGATCGGCACGCCTGTTCGCACGATTCGCAAGGAATTCAGCACTGGGCGGCAACACCGTATGCCTGTATGCTAACTATCATACAGGCGCATTTGCCATGCACCTTGTCAAGCGGAATTTCTAAGGCCGGCTTCAGACCTGCGCGGTAGACGAGTCTCACGAAACAGACGGCGGAGCGGCGGTCAAAGCGCGTCTGCTATCCTCCGTGGTCGTCGGGCAGCCGCCACCCGAATTTTGCCCAACCGGCCATGGGCAAGGTGCGTTCGCGTGCGCAATCGGTGTTTGGACTGGAATTCGGAGAGCCGGCGCGATCCGTGCGGGGCGCGTAGGTGAGAGAGTAATGGATCAGCGGTTCCGCTGTTCCGTTCTGTGCGCAGGTCGTCCTTTGAGCGATCGCCGTGCTCTGCGGCCTAAAGCGCGCACCGCGTCGAGCTCGCAGAGCGTCAGGGCGGATAATCCGTTTCCAGTGGAAAGGCTCGCCACATGGGTTAGTCCTCTGATTTTGTGTCCAGCGAGCGATCGGTTTGCCAATCGGCGGCCTCGGAATTCACGCCCAAGTGCCTGGCATGCGGTGTCATTGAGATTTGCGACCTGCAACTGCGATCCTGCCCGAAGGGTATGCACCCTGCGGGGCGAGCTAATGTGACAATACCTTGACAATGCATGGGGGCAAAGATGGGTCGTCATCGTTCGGTCACACCTATTCCTTATATTGGGGGTGAGCGAAAGGGGGCCATACGCATGTCGACCGGAACAGACGATACGCCAGCGAAGTCATGGCTTCAGCTTGAGCTTGAGGACGACTTCGACGAAGAGTTGGAACTAGAAATCGACGACGATCGGGTTCCGGCAGAGTTACGCGAACTGCGAAATGTCCACAAACAAAGTGCAATCGATAGAGGGTTCTATTTCCGAGAGTTGCTTCGGTTACAAGGTGAGCTCGTTAAGTTGCAGGACTGGGTCGTGCACAACGGGCACAAAATCGTGGTCCTGTTCGAGGGGCGGGACGCAGCGGGGAAGGGCGGTGCGATCAAACGAATTACCCAGCGTGTGAATCCTCGTAGCTGTCGTGTTGTGGCATTGCCCGCCCCGTCGGACCGAGAGAAGACGCAGTGGTATTTTCAGCGTTATGTTCCGCACCTCCCTGCAGCAGGCGAGATCGTTCTGTTTGATCGTAGTTGGTATAATCGCGCTGGAGTTGAGCGCGTGATGGGATTTGCCACCGAATCGGAGGTTAAGAACTTCTTCCATGACGTGCCGGAATTCGAACGTATGCTTGTCCGATCAGGTGTCCAGGTTATCAAGTATTGGTTCTCGGTCACCGATGCAGAGCAGCAATACAGATTTCTAATGCGAATACACGACCCCATTAAGCAGTGGAAACTGTCACCGATGGACTTGCAGTCACGAGTGCGGTGGGAGCAATATACGGTAGCAAAGGAGGAGATGTTCGAGCGCACGAGCATCTCCGAGGCACCTTGGTACATCATAGAGGGCAACGATAAGAAGCGAGCGCGCTTAAACGTTATCGCCCACCTACTTTCTCTGGTGCCATATCAGGAAGTGCCGCACGAACCGCTAGTCCTTCCTGACCGAGTGTTTGATCCTCACTATGAACGCCGGACTTTGCCTCACGAGCTCTATGTGCCGGAACGGTATTAGATCGGCTTTCGCTCCGGTTGACCACAACTGACAAATTCGGCCGCGACATCGCGTCAGGCCAAGGGCGCGGCGTCTCCATCGGCGGCGGATAAGGCGCCATTCGGGAGCAATCCACCCCAGGGCGGCGTCCACCTGGTTTATGGCAGTGTCGCCAACGGAGGTTGGGCCACCGTCGGGATCGACGATGGCTCGCGGCCGACAGCGCCCCGTATCCGTTTGCTTTTAGGGCGAGCACAGCGTCTTGGCGTAGGATAATGCGGCGTTGCGGCTCCGCGCGAACAGGCCTGGTTGTCACGCGGTTGTCATCGAAACGGCCGACGGCGCTTGGCAAGAGGTAGCATGGCGATGGAATTTTTCCGGCGTTTCACTTTTCTGCTCTGTGCACCCGGCTTCGGCGCCGATGACCTGGAAGGTGTGCGTCTGCAGCGGATCATTGCAGCCATTGAGGATGACGGATTCCAGGTCATTAAGGCGCGGCGCGTCGAAGACGCCGAGATCGCTGTTCAGACCGATGCCGCGATCGGCTGCATGGTGGTCGACTGGAGCAAGCGCGGACTCAAAGGAAAGACAGCGGCTCTGATCAATCTGATGCGTCGCCGCGGCCTCGAGATGCCGATCGTCATCCTTGTGCGCCGCAAGCGTCTCGAGGATATCCCGGTGGAGGTACTTGATTATATCGATGGTTACATTTTCCTTTCAGAGGAGACGCCAGAGTTCATTGCCCGCAACCTGATCAGTCGCCTCAAGCAATATGCGGGAACCTTGAAGACGCCATTCTTCGGCGTACTTGTTGACTACGCCGAGGAAGGCAACCAACTCTGGACCTGCCCGGGGCATAACGGTGGCATCTTTTATAGTCGTAGCCCGATCGGGCGCATCTTTGTCGAGCATCTCGGCGAAGCGGTGTTTCGTGACGATCTCGACAATTCAGTTCTTGAGCTCGGCGATCTTCTTACGCATGAAGGACCGGCCCTCGAGGCCCAGAAGGAGGCCGCAGCAATCTTCGGCGCGGAGAAGACGTATTTCGTGCTGAACGGGACGTCGTCATCCAATAAGGTGGCGCTCGGCGCTCTGGTGGCAGAGGGCGACCTCGTCCTGTTCGACCGCAACAATCACAAGGCTGCCCACCACGGCGCGCTGTTGATCAATGGCGGAATTCCAATCTACCTCGAGACCGACCGTAACTGCTACGGACTGATCGGGCCGATCTACAGCGAGGCGCTGGAAGAGGCAGCGATCCGGGAGAAGATCCGGCTGAACCCCCATGTGACTGATTCGGAAGCGTGGCAAAAGCCACGGCCCTTTCGGGTCGCGGTCATCGAGCAATGCACGTATGACGGGACGATCTACAGCGCGGACATGATGCTTGCCCGGATCGGGCACCTCTGCGACTATGTTCTCTTCGACGAGGCCTGGGCTGGCTTCATGAAGTTTCACCCGCTCTACGCTGGTCGCTTCGCTATGGGTCTGAAAGAACTTCAGGAAAGCTCACCGGGCATCATCGCAACGCAGTCGACGCACAAGCAGCTCGCGAGCTTTTCCCAAGCCTCGCAGATCCATGTCAGGGATCGGCACATTAAAGGCCAGCGCCGTAGGGTGGAGCACCGCCGCTTCAACGAGAGCTTCCTGCAGCACGCCTCGACGTCGCCGTTCTATCCGCTCTTCGCATCGCTCGACGTTGGCGCGCAGATGATGAAAGGCCGCTCAGGGGTGATCCTGTGGGACGATACGGTCCGGCTTGGCATAGAGGTGCGCAAAAAGCTACGTGCTATCCGTCACGAATACGAACAGAAGGAGGCCGACCCGGCGCGGCGTTGGTTCTTCGAACCCTTCGTTCCCGACGTCGTCAGCGTCTCAGGGGCCCAGCCCGACGATCCAATGCGCGAGGTGCCCTGGGAAAGCCTTACCACTGACGAGCTCGCCGGTGATGCCCGATATTGGGCTTTCGCTCCAGGCGCCGCGTGGCACGGCTTCGGCCATGTGACGGAGGGCTTCGCCATGACTGATCCGAACAAGCTGATTGTCCTGACGCCGGGGTTCGACGGACGAACGGGCGCATATGCCGAGCACGGCGTTCCAGCACCCGTCGTCGCTCAATATCTGCGTGAGAACCGCGTCGTTGCGGAGAAAAACGATCTCAATTCGCTGCTGTTTCTGCTGACGCCCGGCGTCGAGTCCAGCAAGGCCGGCACGTTGCTCAGCGCGTTCGCTGCCTTCAAGCGTTTGCACGATGATAATGCGCAACTGGAGGAAGTCATACCGAAGTTCGTCGCTCGCTGGCCCGCGCGGTACCGCGGCATGTGTCTCCGCGATCTCTGTGCTCAGATGCATGCATTCTACCGTGATGCCAACGTCAGTACGCTCCAGCGGCAGCAGTTCGAGGCCGCGCACCTGCCTGAGATGGTCGTGCCGCCGCACGAGGCTGCGCGCAGCCTCGTGCGCAACAAAGTCGACTATCTGCCGATCAGCGAGATCGCGGAACGCGTTGCGACCACGCTGTTTGTTGTGTATCCACCAGGCATCGCCACGATCGTTCCGGGCGAGCGCCTCGGTGCACGGGCAAAACCCATGCTGGACTATCTCAAGATGTTCGAACAAAGCGCGAACCTATTTCCCGGCTTCGAAGCCGAAGTACAAGGCCTCTACCGCGAGGTCGAGCCGGACGGCTCAATCCGCTTTTACACCTACGTGATGCAGGAATAACCGCAGCAGGATGGCTATCGTGGACAAAGAAGCCGCGTCATCCAGGTCACCAATCGCGGTGCGCCCATCGAGCGACGACGACGTGCCTGCCATGCTTGAGATCTACCGCCACCATATCACGCAGGGTGTCGGTAACCTTGACACTTTCGAGCTGACGCCGTTCGATGTCGATGACCTGAAGGCGCGGCGCAAGAACATGCGCAAGCACAAGCTGCCCCATCTGGTTGCGACAATCGACGGTGCCGTGGCCGGCTACGCGTACGCTGTACTGTTCCGCAAGCGCCCGGCATACAGATTCACAGTCAAGCATTCGATCTACGTCCACCCTGACTGTCTCCATGTCGGCGTCGGACGCACGCTGCTGCCAGCCTTAATCCAGGCATGCGCCTCCGCGGGCTTCCGCCAGATGATCGGATATATCGGCAGCGCCAATCTCGCCTCGCTGCGGCTGCACGAGGCCTGTGGCTTTCGCCAGGTCGGTTATCTGCCTGCGGTGGCCTTTCGGTTCGGTGAATGGACCGATACCGTGCTCGTGCAGCGGGCGATCGGTCTTGAGATGTGAGACACCGCGCACGTTGGAGGGCGGCTCTCGTGGGAAGCGACCGGCTGGCGGAACGGTGGGTATCAACGTGACGGGACCGTCATCAGGCGCTGCACCGTGGTGTTGGCGGTGGCATGTGCACGAGGAAAGGGCGCGCAACACGGGAAGTTCGATGGCGTGATCAGGGATGATCAAACGGAAGCCCGCGAGGGACGGGTCGGGCCCGATGGGGTGGCGGAACGGACTGCAGTACTGTTGAAGCCGGGTAACGCCTGTAGAGGGAAGGGGCCCTCGTTCAAGACGAACGCAGCAAGTGGGGAGGGACTGGAGATTGGGAAACCTAGCAACTTCGAAACGTGTCCAGACATTGCGGATGGCGTTGCACACGAAAGCGATGGCGGAACCCAGTTAGTGCCAATTCACCGAGCCACCGCTCCAGCGCGCATGCTTCAATAACCACGAACTTCTGTCCGTCCCATTCCCGCGGGCCCGTATTCGAGCGGCACTGGGCATATGCTGCGGTAACGCCAAGCGGGCGCTGCATTTCCGGTGCGAGATCATAGGCAAGTCGAAGATATCCCGGACCATGGAGGCCACGGCATGATGCACCTCTCGACAAATGCAGTCTGTGCGGTCGTTCCCTCGCTCGCTGCTGTGACCATGATGGTCCTTGCCTCGCCTGCCCTTGGCCGAATGCCCGACGCCATCGCCGCACCCGACCAAGTACCCATCGTCACCGTGCACGCCGAAGGCGCGCAAATCTATGAATGCAAAACCAACGCCGCTGGCAGGCTCGCGTGGCAGTTCCGCGAGCCGATCGCCACGCTTCTCCTCAATGACAAGACGGTCGGTCGTCACTTCGCCGGCCCTACCTGGGCATTCGATGACGGCAGCGCGATCACCGGCAAGACCACTGCCAGCGCGCCCGGTGCGACACGGCGCGACATTCCGTGGCTACGCCTCGATGTCATTGGCCACAGCGGCAACGGCGAACTCAGTGCCGCCACGACGGTCCAGCGCATCAACACCAAAGGTGGCGCAGTCGCCGGGTCGTGCCGCAGGCCTGGCGCGTTCCTAAGCGTTCCCTACTCGGCCGATTACGTCTTTCTGCGTAGGTCCTGACGTTCGCCGCGATACGATCCCCTGGGGTCGGCGATCACCGCCGTCCATTCGACGCTCTTACGCGGGGGCCTGCGAACCGAGACGGCCCTCCAGGCTGCGGTCATGTCGCTCTGTCGCTTGGAAGGGCCTTCCGCAAAATAGGTTACGCTAGGGAGGGAAGTTGCCGCGTGGCACCCACCGCCGTGCATGGCACATAGGCATGCGCGCTGGCGAATCGCCAGCCGATGGCGCGGGAAGTCGTGCAGTAGGTTCTGGCGCCTGTCCTGACCTGCAGGTTTCTGGTGTGATGGCCTGGAACTTTTTTCAGCGATGCGGAACAGGACAGTTCGCATAGCGGCATGTCCCGGTGGAATTTCGGTTGGCGAGAGGAGTCTCGGTGGCCTCATGTGAGGTGCGTGTTGTCTCCATTCATCGATTCAAGGTGGATTTGTGACGGTCATACAAAATTCATTTCTCTGTTACCGTTTGCCGATTATGGTATGATCTGAGTCCGCTAAGCTTGCAGCTCGGCATCGACAGGAACCGAGGATGACGACCTCCGACACTGGGCACGGATCGGGAGCGGCCGAGGGGCATTCGGCAAATGCCGCCGCGACAGAGGCCGGACCGGCTGAGAGGCAGTGCAGTGACGCTGCCACGACCGCGGCCGTGGTTGGGGTCGTCGCAGTGGGGGCACTTGTCTTCGAGGCGGCACTGATCCCCGGAATGATCCTCGGCGTAGGGGCTATGCTCGTCCCGAAAGTGTTGCCGAGACTCGGCGAGGGATTGCAGCCGGCGTTCCGGGCGACGGTACGGGGCGCGTACAAGGCTGGCCGGAAGGCGAGCTACGCTTTCGCCGAAGCGAAGGAGCAGGTCCACGACGTCGTCGCGGAGGCGAAGGCCGAAAGCGCGGCGAATCAGTCCTGATGCGCGCCCCGATGGCCACCGGCCGGCATAGAGCGTGGTCGATGGCGCACGCTGCAGCGGCGGGAGTCCAGCCGTGAAGCATCACGCGGAACTAGCGCACCACGTGCCGGGGCGACTGCGGATCAAGATCAACACGGCGCGCGACAATCCAAAGCTGCTCGAAAGCCTCAAGCAAATCTTCGCGGGCGTACCAGGGATCGACGCCGTCGTCGTCAAGCCGCAATCCGGCAGCGTCGTGCTCCATTACGATCCTCGTCTCGAGCAGGAGATGGAGGCGCGCTTAGCAAGCTACAGCGACGCGCGTGTCGAAGTGAGGCGCGAGCGTCCGGGCGACGAAGTCGAGGAGTTGGTGGCGAAGCTGGAGGCCGAGGCGGGATTCCTCGCCGGGCGCTCGGAATGGGCACACGCGGCCGTCGAATTCTTCAAGCAGTTCGATCTGCACATTCGCGCTGCCACCGACAATGCGATCGACCTGAAAATCGTGCTGGCACTCGGCCTTGCCGTCGTCACGTTCCTAGGCGTCGGCGCGGAGGCAGCGACACCGATGTGGATAACTCTTGTGCTGTTCGCCCTGAATCATTTTATCGAACAGCATCCAGTGCGAGCACCTACCGCCGCCGCCTGACGCGGCGGCTGGGCCACTCAACCCAGAGGCCATGCACTTCACGATCCGCCACGCGATCCCTGGCCGCATCCGCATCCAGATGCCGGCGCTGGAGCACGCATCGCCGCTCACGCACGCGACGGTCGCGTGGCTGCAGGCACAAGAGTGGGTGGTCAGCGCCCGAATTAACCACGCTGCTGCGAGCCTGATCGTCGACTACGACCCTGCACATCAGGAAGTGCTTGACGACATGTTGTTGCTGCTGCGGCACGCTGACATCCACGAGCTACACTGTCTCGTCGCCCACTCCTTGCCGGTATCAGCCGATGGTGCCGAGATACCCGCGCCAGCCGCAGGTTCTGTCCCGGATGGGGTTTGGGGTTGGCCGCTGGCGCTGCCGACGGTGTCCCTCGCGTTGTCGTTCTTGACCAGCCCGGCTGCGCTCGCGATCAACATTCCGCTGATGCTGTTCAACGGCGCGCCAATTTTCCGACGCGCCTGGCGGGTGCTGACCGAGGAGCGGCGGCTCAACATCGACCTGCTCGATACGCTTGCAATCGCCGCCTCGATCTACCAGGGCAACATGATCACTGGTGGCATCATCGTTTGGCTGATCCGCCTTGGCGACTGGATTCGCGATCTGACCGCCGCCGGCTCCCGCAAAGCGATCAGCGAGTTGCTGGAGTTCCAGGGCAAGACGGCATGGCGTGTCGTCGGTGATGCGGTCGTCGCCGTTCGAGTCGCCGAGCTTGCCGCAGGCGATGCCGTGATCGTCTACCACGGCGAGCTGATCCCGGTGGACGGCGAGATCATCCATGGCCGTGCCATGATCGACCAGAAGACTATTACTGGTGAGAGCCTGCCGGTCACGCGCGGTGTGGGCGAAGCAACGTTTGCCGGCACGATCGTGCGCGAGGGTCAGATCACCATTCGCGCTTCGCGGGTCGGCATGGCAACGACTGCGGCACAGATTGCGCTGCTGGTTGATCAGGCGCCGATCGGCGACACCCGCATGCAGAACCACGCTGAAAAGTTCGCCGATCGGCTGGTCGCACCCTCGCTTGCGCTTGCCGTCGGTGCCGCGACCGTGACCGCCGATTTCGATCGTTTCCTCTCGCTTGTCATTGTCGACTATGGCACCGGCATCCGCGTCGCCGCGCCGACCACAGTACTCTCGTCGATGACGCACGCCGCACGCTCTGGCATCGTCGTCAAGAGCGGCCGACACATGGAACGGCTCGCCGAGGTCGATACGATCGTGTTCGACAAGACCGGCACCCTAACCCGCGGTGAGCCGGTCGTGCATCAGGTGCTCACCTACCAGAACCATATTTCACCTGATCAGCTTCTCACGGTCGCGGTCGCCGCGGAGACGCGATTGAAGCATCCCGTCGCCGAAGCCCTGCGCTCCCGGGCTGCCGAATCGGGCCTAGGCATTCCGGCGTGCGATGAGGCCCTGTTCCATGCCGGGCTCGGCGTCGAAGGGCAGGTTAATGGTTGGTACGTGCATGTGGGCAGCGAGCGGTTTCTGAGGCAGAGCGGCATCCGCCTAGACCGTACCGGCTCCGACATCGCGGCGCTGAACGAGCGTGGCGAGTCCTGCGTGCTCGTCGCGGTGGATGGAGAGGTGATGGGCCTCGTCTCCTACGCTGACCAGGTTCGCGATGAAAGTCGCGCGGTGATCGAGCGACTGCACGCCATGGGCGTGCGCGACACGATCATGCTGACCGGCGATAATGCGATGGTGGCGCAAGCGGTGCGCGGCCGGCTCGGGCTGACGCGGGCGTTCTCCGGGCTGTTGCCTGCTGACAAGGCCGAAGCAATCCAGGAGCTTCAGCGTGCGGGACGGATCGTGGCGATGGTCGGCGACGGCATCAACGACTCTCCCGCACTGTCCTACGCCGATGTCGGGATTGCGGTGAAGCATGGCGCCGATATCGCCCATGAATCAGCGAATATCGTGCTGCTGGAGGAGTCGCTGTGGAAACTGGTGCGGGCGGTCGAGCTGTCGCGCGAGGCGGTGGGCCTGATCAAGCAGAATTACGCGATCGTGGCTGGGATGAACCTAGTGGCGCTTGGCTTGGTCTTGCCAGGTGGGCTGATCCCACCCAGTGTGACGGCCATGATCAGCAATGGATCGGCGGTTTTGGCAAGTCTGAACGGGATGCGACCGCTGCTGCGTGACCAATGAGTGGCAGCACCGCACGCGCGCTGCTAGCGCCGGAAGATCATGCCGAGATGGCCCGTGCGGTGCACGCACTGAAACACGCTAGCTTCGCCGTCCGCCTCGCCGAGATGGCCGGCCAACCGGTGAACCGGCTGTTCGCTGCAATGCCCTCGTTCGCTGCGCAACGCGTCAACCGGATTGTCGAAAGCGCGATCCGGAAAAGTCTCGACGTGGCGATTTCGTCGATGGACGATGCGGATCAGGACGAGCCGCCTTCGGCGTGGGTGCCGCGGGTGATTGCTGGCGTGACCGGCGGGCTGGGCGGTCTGTTAGGCATTTTCGCGCTGCCCATCGAACTGCCGTTGACGACAATGGTCATGCTCCGCTCGATTGCCGAGATCGGGCAGAGCCACGGGGAAGACCTATCGACGCTGCCGAGCCGCCTCGCGTGCCTCGAAGTGCTCGCGCTCGGCAGCCACGGCCCGCACGAAAGTGACGTACTGACATATTATGCGCTGCGGGCAACGCTGGCCAGGCTGACGCAGAGCATCGCCAACCTCGTGGTGGAGCACGGCGCCACTCAGGCCAGCGCGACACTCGCCGCGCGCATTGCGACGACGATCAGTTCGCGGTTCGGACCGGCCGTCACCGAGCGGCTGGCCGCAACGGCTGTGCCGGTCGTTGGACTGATTGGCGGTGCCACGGTCAACATGGTTTTCATGGAGCATTACCAGCGGCTCGCGCGCGGCCACTTCACGATCCGCAGGCTGGAACGGCGCTACGGCGCTGCCGAAATCGAGACGCTCTACCACGATCTGGTCGCAGCCGAGCCGCGCGGGTGAGGGATCCAGCACCTCTATGTCGTTTCGTGCACATTGCCATTGATCCGGAGCGGCTAAAGGATAGTCTGCTGCCTTCGCTCCGCCGCTAATTCGCCGTCTCCGCGACGGTCCATTGCACCACCGGCTTCGGCCGGTCCTACAACAGGACGAGGGATCAGTCGCAACAGCTCACCGTTGCGGTGTCCCCGTGCGTGTAAAGCATAACTGCATCTGCGGCGGACAAGCACGCCGGTCCCAAATGACGGCGTCCGTGAACCGACCAAGATGAACCCAAGAGTATATTTTATAGTATCCTTTTAATATGTTTATACCGATAGTGCCCACTGCGAGATGCTGCCTGTTGCCAATCTAAGCAAAGGAGGGCAAGCGAGTGGGGTGAGGTCTGACACCGAGCACATGAGCAATGGTGTAAGTTAAATCTGGGCGGTTGAGCGTGTAGAAGTGGAATTCGTCAATTCCGTTTGCCTGCAGCACACGCACCTGTTCGGCAGCGACGATGCCGGCAACGGCCCGGCGTTGCTCAGGATCGTCTTCGATTCCCTCGAACATATGGCCCAGCCAGGCTGGGACTGTTGCTCCGCACATCATTGAGAATTTGACGGCTTGGGCGTAATTGGACACTGGCATGATGCCCGGCACGATCGACGCTGTGATCCCGGCAGCGAGGCAGCGCTCCAGGAAACGCAGGTAGATAGAGCTATCGAAGAAATATTGAGTGATCGCCCGGGTGGCGCCAGCATCCAGCTTGCGCTTGAGGTTGTCGAGATCGTCCGCCGGACTCTGTGCGGACGGGTGCGTTTCGGGATAAGCAGCGACCGATATCTCGAAGTCCGCGACCCGCCTCAGACCTGCGACCAGATCACTGGCATAGCGGTAACCTCCAGGATGCGGCGTATAATCGGCGCCGGGGGGCGGATCACCGCGTAACGCCACAATATGGCGCACACCGGCTTCCCAATAGCCCCGGGCTACGGCGTCAACTTCCTCGCGAGTCGCGCCAACGCACGTCAGGTGCGCCGCAGGTGTGAGATCGGTTTCCCGAACAAGCCGCGTCACGGTCCCATGAGTACGTGCATGGGTCGTCCCTCCCGCTCCGTAGGTGACGGAGACGAAGCGTGGAGAGAGTGGGGCCAGCCGCCGTATGCAGGCCCAAAGCTGCTGTTCAAGGGCTTCGGTTCGAGGAGGAAAGAACTCGAACGAGAGCGCTGGGGGCTTCTGGTCAGCGCCGCGCATTGGCAGCGGACCGACCCTTTCACCAGCGAGCCAGCGCGTCAGGGTTTGGCGTGGTTCGACCAGGTAATCGCTCATATGTATTTCCCCCAGCGGTGTCACGGCACTGATTCTGGCGACGAGATCGCGGGGGACCGTCCCCGCTACCGTCGTGTCGGTTAGGCGTAGGCGCGGGCTGCGTGTGCTGCCGCGACCATGTTTTCGACGGCCAACCGGACCTCGGGCCATTTGCGGGTTTTCAGGCCGCAATCCGGATTGACCCAGAGCTGATCAGCCGGGAGACGCTGCGCAGCCGCCTTCAGCAGCGATGCCATCTCATCAACGGCCGGGACACGCGGAGAGTGGATGTCATAGACTCCAGGGCCGATTTCTGCGGGATAACGGTACCCAGCAAATGCATCGAGCAGCTCCATCTGCGAGCGAGCCGTCTCGATGGAGATGACGTCGGCATCCATTGCCGCGATCGAGGCGATGATGTCGTTGAATTCCGAATAGCACATGTGGGTGTGGATCTGCGTTGCATCGCCGACACCCGACGACGTGATCCGGAAGCATTCAACCGCCCAGCCGAGGTAGGCCTGCCACTCGCTGTGCCGCAGCGGCAGTCCTTCCCGCAGCGCCGGCTCATCAATCTGGATAATCGCCGCACCAGCCTTCTCCAGGTCGATGACCTCATCGCGGATCGCACAGGCAAGTTGGCGGCATGTCACGCTACGCGGCTGATCGTCGCGGACGAATGACCAGTTCAGGATCGTCACTGGCCCGGTCAGCATGCCTTTCATCGGTCGCTCCGTCAGCGACTGGGCATAGCGCCACCATTCCACCGTCATAGGCTCGGGGCGGGAGACATCGCCATAGATGACAGGCGGGCGCACGCACCGGGAGCCGTAGGACTGGACCCACGCGTGCTTCGTGAAGGCGAAGCCGGAGAGCTGCTCGCCAAAATATTGCACCATATCGTTGCGCTCGAACTCTCCATGGACGAGCACGTCGAGACCAACGTCTTCCTGCCAACGCACAGCGCGCGCCGTCTCTTGACGCAGGAAAGCATCGTAAGCGGCTTCGTCGATGACATTCTTCCCATACTCAGCGCGCGCCTTGCGCACTTCGGGGGTTTGCGGGAAGGAGCCGATCGTCGTTGTCGGGTAGGGCGGCAGGTTGAGCTTGCCCCGCTGGATGGTCCGCCTGATCTCGAAGGGTGACTCGCGTCGCGACAGGGACGGGTCAGCAGTCGCAATTCGTGCCTTCACTGCCGGGTTGTTGATCCGGCGCGACGTGTGGCGCGATGCGATCACGGCAGAGGCAACATCGAGAGCGGGGCGCACGCTGTCACGGCCCTCATTCAATGCCCGGGCCAACACAGCCAACTCGGCCACCTTTTGCACGGCAAACGACAACCAGCTCCGGACCTCGGGGTCGAGATCAGTTTCCCGGTCGAGATCAATCGGCGTATGCAGCAACGAACATGACGGCGCGAGCACTACCTCCCGTCCTGACGCGACCACCGGCTCGATGCGGTCGAGAATGGTGTTCAAGTCGGCCGCCCAGATATTGCGACCGTCAATGACGCCCAGCGACAACACGAGATCGGTACGCGCTCCTTTGAGAACAGCATCGAGCTGCTCAGGGGCGCGCACCAAGTCGAGATGCAGACCGTGCACGGGCAATGCCAGAGCGGTTGATAAGTTGTCGCCGAGCGCTCCGAAATAGGTCGTCAGCATGACCTTTGGCCATGCCGGGCTGTTGGTGAGCGTCGCGTAGGCGTTTGCGAATGCTGCGAGATCTGTGTCGCTGAGATCCAAGACCAGGGATGGCTCGTCGATCTGCACCCACGTCGAGCCTGCTTCCGCAAGCAAACCCAGAGTTTCAGTATAGACTGGCAAGAGGCGTGGCAGCAGTGACAACGGTTCGAATTCAGCGCCGCGTATCTTGCCCAGCAACAGGTAGCTAACTGGTCCGAGCAGGACCGGCCGGGTTTCAATGCCCTGCGCTTTGGCCTCGCGATACTCCCGCACCGCCTTCGTCGAGGCGAGATGGAACTGCTGCCCCGCTGTGAATTCCGGTACAAGGTAATGGTAGTTCGTATCGAACCACTTGGTCATCTCAGCGGCAGGTGCACCTTCGCCATCACGCGCGTGGCCGTGAGCACAGCCTTCGTGCGCCACGTCACCCTGCGCGCCTCGCGCCATGGCAAAATAGGTCTCGAGGCCGACCTCGCCACCCTTCCAGCCATAAATCGATGGGACAGCTCCCACCATAGCCGTCGTGTCGAGCACATGATCGTACAGGGAAAAATCATTGGATGGGATGATGTTGGCGCCGAGATCGCGCTGACGTGCCCAGGCTCCGCTCCGCAGATTTGCGGCAGCCGCCAGGAGCGCCATCTGGTCGGTTTTTCCGGCCCAGTAGCTTTCCAGGGCTGTTTTGAGTTCGCGTCGGGGACCGATGCGGGGAAAGCCTAGCGTGGCGACACTGACAGTCACGGGACAGCCTCCAGCCGATGATCGACAAGGCGGCAGCCGGCAGCGCCAACGTCCGCACGGATTCATCCATGGCGGCGAACAGGCGACCGACCGGACACCCCGCCGGGGGACGTTATATGTCGAGGCAGGTCTCCTGGCTCGCGGGTCAGTGTGGCTGTCCGGCCTTCCCAGGGCGAACCCCAGTGGCGTTGATGAACAGCCGCTCGCCGCTCACAGTTGCGGGGGCAGCGTCGGCTTCACACCGGCTTCCCTCTTAGCTCCGCGCCGCAGACGACACGGAGAACCTCGATGGCCCATCTATCGCCGCCCGTGCCCCTATGTCAAGAGAGATATGAGGATATGTTTATATGATGGATGGATCCAGGTCCGGCTCTCCCCCCTGGCGTCCCGGTCGCGCCACGCGGCCAGGACTTCCGGGTGAGCGGCAAGCTCTTCAACCAACCTGACGGCGTAGGTCGGCACGGCGAGGAGCCCTCTACGGCGAACCAGATCCTGACCGGACTGCGGCAGGCGGCCGTCCTTCGTCCGACGCGCTCGCTCTTGACCGGAGATGCCGAGGGCAGGCGCGACGAGGCGAGGCGTCAGAGGCCGCCACGCAATTCGCGCAAGCGCGTCCGCGACCTCGCCGAGGCTATTTGCGATCGATGATGCGGAGATCCCGGGCACAAATGTCAGTTCCAGCGTTTCTCTACTCCAGCCGCTAAATCGGCCCTGAAGGATACGTTGTATGCAGCGGTAAGCCTCCTCGGCGCGGCGGTGCAAGCCGAGATGATTCTCGAAGCACTCAGCAAACGAGATGTGCACATGGCCCCTCATCCCGCAGAGAAACCCCCGTGCGCAGCGCCTTTGCGCGTTGCGTCATGAGTTTCGGGCAGTCCGGAGGACGCGGCATTGACGACCGAGGATGCCCCTCAGCGGCACGCTACGCTGATGGCGCCGATCATGCGCGACCCTGTGCGACGTACCCTGACCGCTCCGAATGGAGTACGGAAGGTGCTACTGCACTCCTGCTGCGCGCCGTGCTCGAGCGAACTCATGAAAAGCCGTGCCGGCTCCTAGCATCGACTACACCGTTTTCTTCTACAATCCAAACATCCATCCGAATCAGGAATACGACCCCCGCAAGGAGGAAAACATCGGCCTAACGGCAGAACACAACGTTCCCTTCATCGAGGTGCACTACAACCCGGACAAATGGTTCGCTCGTGCCAGGGGCACGGAGTGGGAGCACGAGCGAGGGGTACGTTGCACGATATGCGTCAATATTCGCGTCGAGTACGCGGCACTGTATGCCCGCGACAACGGCTTCGCTATGACGACCAGTTCCTTATCTCTGCGCAATTTCGATCGGGCGGCAAGCTATTCAGCTCATCGGAGACTGGCCGCTGCGAGGACTCCACGCGCACCGTTGAAAGAATCGCTTGGGACATCCAGAACGGGCTCAACGACACGATGCCGCTCGACGACACCAGCAAGATTGCGAGGCCTTCAATATTCGCGCTAACCTGCGCGTTCCACGCCATTAAGGAAAGCACGGTGCTCGCTTACACGCGGACGCGGCGCCGGAGCGAAGCCGTCAGATTGATACAGCGAGACGCTGCACGCATCGTAGACGTAGCTCTCTCGGCCGGTTATGGGTCACACGAGACCTTCTAGCGTGCGCGTTACTCAAGATGGTGAGGTCGACGTCCGGGTATCGATGGCCGCAACAGCGCGGTGAGCGTGAGTTGGTGCGCTTGCTATCACGCTTGGCTTTTACGTCGGCGGATCGGCAAATTTGCACCACCAGCGCAACGTGGTGAGTTTCAACACTGGATATGCCAAAGAACGGTTGGCTTTGTGCTATCCTCATCGGGGTATGGGTGCTAGGGTCCGTCAGGACCTCAGGCGGCGGTCGGTGCGCCTGTTCCGAGCATTTCAGCTGGACCTGACTGCAGCGAACGAGCTGAAGTCGCTGTTATCTAGCTGCATGCGCTCGGTCAATCGAACGAGGAGAAAAGCATGGCAAACCCTGATGATGCGCTTCGCTATACGAGGGTTCCTCTCACCCACGGATCCGGTGCGGTCCCCGCCGTGGGGTTCGGCACGCTGATCCCCGATCCTTTCGCGACCAAACAAGCCACGACGACCGCATTGGAAGTAGGATTCCGCCATCTCGACTGTGCAGAGCGGTATCGCAATGAGGGGGCGGTTGGTGATGCAATGCGGGCAGTGTTCAAGGCGGGGATGATCCAGCGGGAGGACGTCTTCGTTACCACGAAGCTATGGAACACCAATCATCGCCCTGAACGCGTCAAACCCGCCCTTGACGCAAGTCTGCAGCGTCTGCAGCTCGACTATGTCGATTGCTATCTCATCCATACCCCTTTTGCCTTTCGACCCGGCGATGAGCAGGACCCGAGGGACGAGCTCGGGCAGGTTATATATGATCGCACGGTGACATTAATCGAGACCTGGCGGGCGCTCGAGCGACTCGTTGATCAAGGTTACTGTAAAGCGATCGGCTTGTCAGATATTAGCCTGGAAAAGCTACGAGAAGTCGTTGCGGCTGCGCGGATCAAGCCGGCCGTAGTGCAAGTTGAATCTCATCCGTACCTTCCGGAATGGGACCTGTTCGACTTCTGTCACGAGAATGGGATTGTACTGCTGGCGTTTGCAGCATTGGGACACGTCATGACTCCGAAAGTGCTGGATGACCCTGTGATAACAGGTATCGCACAGCGAGTCCGCAAGACGCCAGCTCAAGTTGCGCTCGCCTGGGCCGTACAACGCGGCACCGCCTTCCTGACCACCTCAACCAAACCTGGCCACATTCAAGAGAACTTTGAGATATCGGCCCTGCCTGAAGACGCGATGCGGGAGATTCGGGAGGGCATCAATGCGAACGTCAGGTTCAACGCAGTGGTGGAAACCGGTGTGCCCGGCTTTATTCCCCGAACCAAGTGACTTCACCGTCGTGTTCGGCCAACGTGCGAGCGCACGGAGCGGCGAGCCTTAACGACCAGCGCTGGGAACGGTAGCATGGATCAGAATGAGATTCGAGAGGCAGTCAATTGCCTGTGGGGCGCATCGGACGCAAATGGCTTTGGTGCTGAGCACGGTATACACCGAGAGGACGCGGTGCTCGAGTACCGGCAATCGGGCGAGCGAAGTAGGGGCCGGCACAATATACAGGCCTCATGCGTCGCACAGCCGGGCTCGAACCGCTTCAGGGTGCGTCGTATCGTCGGCACCGACAACCTCTGGGTCACGGAATTCATCCTCGCCTATGACGGCCGGCTGCCCCACTCGATAAGCGCTATGCAGTTCCTCGATGGCAGGGTGGCTAGCGAGACGCAATATTTTGGTGAGCCGTTCGAGCCCGGCCCGTTGCGCGCCCATTTTGGTTGAACGAATTGGATGAAGGCGACACGACGATAGCACCCCTGCGCTTGCTGGATCGGGCAGAGATCCCAGTCGATACCGTCCAGCTCGCCCGTTTTCTCATCGGCAAAATGCTCGTGCGCGTATTGGCCGAAGGCGTGGTGGCCGGTCGTATTGTCGAGACCGAGGCATATCGCATCGGCGACCCAGCCGGTCACGCTTATCGCGGTATCACCCCACGCAATCGAGCGCTTTTCGTCGAGCACGGGCACGCATATGTTTATCTCGCCTATGGCAGCTCGTTCATGCTCAACGTCTCCAGCGAGGCGCCGGGCGTAGGCGCGGGCGTCTTGATCAGGGCGATCGAGCCTACCCATGGCATTGCGATTATGGAGCAAAATCGCGGCACCGAGCGCGTGCGAGACTTGGCACGGGGTCCCGGACGACTGACTGCAGCCTTGCAGATTGACCGCCGATTGGACGGGATCGACCTCTGTCAGGCGGGTCCGCTGTGGCTCGGATCGGACGGTCGGGCATCTGGCGAAATCGGACATAGCAAACGGATCGGCATTACACGCGCAGCGGACAGCCTGCTGCGCTTTTACATCCGCGGCAATCGGTTTGTCAGCGGTCCACAGGCGCTCAATCGATGAGACGCCCAGCGTTACCGGTAAAGAGCGTGATCAGCCCGTGTAGGCCGGTCATGCGCAGGTCGCATTCGCCGCCTTGGGTGCGAGGCCTCACGCATCAAGCGATAGCGGTTCGGTGGGCTCGGCCATGCAGGGGAGAATTTCACCACGGCACGAGGTTGCGGAACTGTCGCGACGTGATGGCGAGACCGGTCGGCACTTGGACAGCGGACAACCCACCGAACGTCTTGGGCGTTGAAGCGTGATAGGCACCTGTACGATCTGAACAATGCCCAGACCGTGCGCGCCCAGATGTGCCCGCAGTGCCGGCGTTGGCATTTCGTCCACCGTGTGCCGGATCTGCACACGCGCGCGGTGGCACGCGATTGCACCGTCTCGTGGTCCCGCCATTGAGATCCCCCTAGAACCCAACCGAAAAAAGTCTAAGTGATGTTGTTGGGTTGTGATTCGGCCGTTCGCGAAATCGGACGGGACCACCTATGCGGCGGGCTGAAATCACTAGGCTGCACCATTCGCGGGCGTGGTAACGCTACCCGCCCTCCGCCAAGATCCACCGCGGCGACACAAGGGCCGCCGTCGGTGGCGGATCAGCGGTGGATTACTTCGCCACCCCAAAATCAATCAACTGGCGCAGTACGTCGCCGCTCTTAAGTTTTGTGTAGCCCTCGTTGATCTCGTCCAGCGTGATGTGGCTGGAGATCAGGTGGTCGAGCTTCAGATGTCCCTTTTTCCAGGCGTTCAAGAGCTTCGGCATATCGACGCGGAACCGGTTGCTGCCCATTGATGAGCCCTGAATCCGCCGCTCGCGGAGGAAGTCGAAGCCGTGCAGTTCTATTTTCATCCCGTACGGCACCATGCCAATGATCGTCGCGGTTCCGCCCGGACGCAGCGATTCGAAGCATTGCTCAGCGGTGCGCTTCAAGCCGACCGCCTCGAACGAGAATTCCACGCCACCGCCGGTCATTTCCTTGATCGCTTCAACAGGATCGACGTTGGACGCATTGATCACGTCGGTGGCGCCCATCTGTTTCGCCACGTCGAGCTTGGAGGAGATCATGTCAATCGCGATGATCCGATCGGCACCGGCGATGGCGGCGCCATTAACCGCCGATAGACCGATGCCACCGCAGCCGAACACGGCAACGGTGGATCCGGGAGCCACCTTTGCCGTGTTGATCACCGCGCCCGCGCCGGTGATGACGCCGCATCCTACGAGCGCGGCTACGTTCAGCGGAATGTCATCAGCGATCTTCGCCACGGCATTTTCATGCACCAGCAACTGCTCTGCGAACGATGACAGGTTGGCAAATTGCCCCACCACCTTGCCTTTCCAGAACAGCCGCTCTGCCTTGCCCGGCGGCATCTTCACCTCGGCGTTGGAGCACAGGTTCGGGCGGCCCGTGGTGCAATATTCGCAGGTGCCACAAAACACCGACAGACAGGTGATCACCCGGTCACCTGGCTTGACATATTTGACCTCGCTGCCAACTGCTTCGACGACTGCCGAGGACTCATGCCCGAGTACGACCGGCGTCTGGATCGGATACAGGCCCTCGAGGAAATGCAGGTCGCTATGACAAAGTCCAGCGTAGGCGGTGTTCAGCAGGACTTCGTGCGGCCCTGGTTTTGCAACCTCGAGCGTTTCGATCGTCATCGGCTGATGAGCCTCGTGAAAGACGGCTGCGCGCATGGGGTTCTCTTTCTTGTTTGATGGGGGAGACGGACTCGTTTGGTGGGGTACACTGAACGCCCGATGCGTTCGTCCCGTCAACGCAGGGTGGCACGAGGCGTATGATCCCGCCGCCGCAACGCGCGGTTGATCCGGCCACGCCGGTCGGAAGTGGCACGCTGACCTCCGATGGTCCGCACTTCGCGCGTGGGCGATCCGCTGGATGTGGATGCTGAAGGAGGCGCGCGGCTCGATCAGCGCGGTTGTTGCGGCGGACAAGCCGCATGACGAGTATCTCCGGTCAGTGTCGCGCCCAACGCTGCAGGCGCCGACTGTGGTGGAGGCGGGTCTGCGGGCCGTGTCCGGAGTTGACGGTGATTCGAGCGCCGGGGCCTTTTCCGGTGGAGTAAGCCCGGACGCGTCATTGTGCTCTATCGCACCATTCCTGTAACAGTGCTATCTGATCATCCAATGCAAATCCTGTTCATCTCGTCCAACCGGATTGGCGATGCGGTCATCTCCACCGGACTGTTGGACCATCTGATTCGAACCCACCCCAGGTGTCGCATCACCGTCGCCTGCGGTCGCGCTGCCGAAGGTGTGTTCGCCCGTATGCCGAATCGCGAGCGCACCATCATTATGGACAAGCGCCCGTATCATCTTCACTGGCTGCCGCTCTGGCGAGACGTGGTTGGTACTTTCTGGGATCTCGTGGTCGATCTTCGCGGGTCCGCTCTCGCGTTCCTCGTGAAAACCCGTCGGCGTGCGGTCATGCGGCGCCTGCCTGGCCGCAAGATTGATCAACTCGCGGCACTACTGAGGCTCGATCATTCCCCGCTGCCTGTCGTTTGGACGGCACCGGCTGACCGCTTGCGAGCGGCCAGCTTGCTGCCCGTCAACCGTCCCGTTATTGGGCTGGGCCCTACCGCAAACTGGCCAACGAAAATTTGGCCTGCGGAGCGATTCGCTGCTCTGTTCCAGGCACTGGCAGAGGGGCCAATTCGAGGTGCCGTGCCGGCAGTTTTTGGCGGACCGGGCGAGCAGGAGCGCGCGATAGTTAGTCCGCTGCTCAAAATGCTGCCTGACGCGATAGACCTATGTGGCAAGCTCAGTCTGCCGGAGGCGGCAAGTTGCATTCAGCGATGCGCACTTTACGTGGGAAACGATTCGGGGTTGATACATCTGGCTGCTGCTGCAGGCGCGCCCACGATCGGCCTCTGTGGAGCGACGATCGACCGGGCGGAGGAGATGGCGCCGGTCGGACGTGCTGCGACATGGGCGCTCGCGCGTGGTACAAGCATGGCTGATCTTTCGGTGGCTGATGCATTCCTCGCGGCACGCCGCATTCTTGCTGACGCCGCCCTCGTTGGCGCGGTGAGTTTACAGGATAGCCGTTGCCCCTATGTCTGATCTGCGGCGGCGTCGAGTGCTACCCGCGGCAAACACCCTTACTTCCGTTCTCCGCTGACCCTTCGCAGAGGCGGAAACTGGTACCTCCACCGTTGACTTAGGCAATGGCCGCTTTCGGGATCAGCCATCCGCACGTCTCGTAACGGCCATGGGTCGATTCCGGCGCCCGCTGCCGCGGTCACCTTATTGCTGCTGTGGGTCGCTTTCCGCCGGTCTGCTTGTAGGCGGAGATGCACAGGAATCGGACATTTGGTTCAAGCCAGGTCGGCCCGGCAGTGGTCAGCTTCACTCAAACCCTTCGCGAACTTCGCGAGTTGTTGTCCACATATGCGAGGGATCTGGACCGGATCTACCGACATTTGCAAATGACCTGCAGCTAGAGACCGCCTATAGAGATTCGTTGCGAATGTCCCGTTATATGCCTTCTGCGATGAAGCCGCGGACGAGGGCGATTGTCGCCTGCGGGTTTTCTTCCATGATCCAGTGGCCAGACTCGGGTATGATACTTTCCCGTACGTCCGTGGCGGCAGCTCGCATCACCATCGCCATTGTCGCACCGAACGACTTCTCGCCTCCCACCGCCAGCAGTGGCATCCGCAACCGGGCGCCAGTGGCCAGCCACGCGCGATTGTCGGCCGCGTCCTGGTCGAAGGCTCCGAACTGCGCGAAGCCGGCGCGCATGGCGCCAGGCAGCGCGTAGAGCTGAGCGTAGTGGACCCGTGCCGCCTCACTGAACTTCGCGGGATTGGCGGAGAACTCATTCCAAAAGCGGTCGAGATAGATCCGCTCGCGTCCGGCGACCAGTCGCTCCATGTCAGGCCCCCCGAAGCGGAAATGCCAGAGCAGCGGGTTCTTTAAAACCTCCTCCCAGGGGCCAACTCCGGGGATTGGTGCGTCAATCAGCACTAGTCGTCTAACCTGCTCAGGATGCTGCGCTGCGAATTGGAAGGCGACCATGTTGCCGATGTCATGGGCTACGAGGTCGATTTGATCAACTCCAACGACCGCGAGCACGCCCGCGATATCACCCGCTTGGTTCTTCTTGTCGAAACCGTCGGGAGGTTTTGAGGATAGCCCCAGACCGCGCAGGTCGGGGACGATCACCTGATAGTCCCTCACGAGATCGGCCGCCATCGATGTCCACATATCGCCAGTCTCGGCATAACCATGCAAAAGCACGACGGCCGACCCATGACCGCCAACCCGGACATACAGGGTCGTCCCGTTTGTCTGAATGTGCTCTGTCCGGAAACTGGGCGGAAACGGCTGCATCTTTGTCAGAGGAGGCATGGCTATCTCCGTTGGGCCAAGGGACTTCTTCGTCCATCCTGGCCTGACCTGCTCGCGTGTTACTATATGATGCCTTACTTCAACGGATGCCTTACTTCAACGAAAGCCAAATATCTCTCAGCGGCTTTCGAGTCTTCGCTCATTTCCGGCGAATTGTGGACCTTTCGCTCTCGTTGCTCAAACAAAGAGAGTTGGATGGCCAGGACGGGCGAACGGCGGGCCACCAAGTCCGTCGACCGGGGCCCTAGTCGCGGCCCCAATTGTACCCGGTGCTGTGCTGGAACACGTTCGGTTTGCGGTACACCGCGAGAACCACGGCGCCTTCAGCGGAGTGCGTTTCGTGGAACGACCCGGCCTTGCGCCACACGTATTCACCGGCGCGGCAAGTGCCGTCATGGTCGGAGAACGAGCCTTCGACCACGTAGCTCTGCTCCAGTTCGGAATGCTTGTGCATCGGCAACGACGCGCCAGGTGCCCACTTGAGCAGGCAGGTCATCTCGCCCTTCGACTTGTCCTCATAAAGGACCTTGATCGAGATACCGGGAAATTGCGTGACTGCCCACGCCATCTCTTGCGGCTTCACGTAGGTCGAGGCGCCGATCGTCGCCTCGGCTTTCGGTGTCCGGTTCGGGTTGCCTTTGGTGGTTGTTGCACTCATCGGGGGCACTCCATAGGGCTCACTCGGCGTGCGTAGCGTAGCAGGCGCGGCCGGCTGAATGGTAGTCGCCTTTCAGGTGACAGAGGCGCCCTGAAACCACCCCGGTTGTCGTTACAAGACATTCTGCCAAAAATTTCCTCGGCCGTTGGATCGGGCCAGAGGCGGTCGACAGCCGGCTAAAAGCCTCGTCAGCCCGGTGGGGGGGTTGCTCCATCGCGGCCATTGAGGACCGTCTGCTATCGGGGGATCGCGGATGCGTCGTTGAGCATCTGACTTGGGTCGACCCCGCCGATAGGCGCTGCCAGCCCACTCGAGAGGTGTCGGGTTGATTTCGGCGGTAGCCGCATTGCGCCTCGCACTCGGGCAGGAACCCGAGGCCCGGCGTGATGACGCTGAATGCGGTCGGCCGCCCGATGATGTCGGCGAACTCGATCGCCAGATGTCGCCGGGCATCGCGCCATTCAAGAACACCGGCCAGTCAGCGGGTGCACTGCCCCAACGTCGAGGCTGGCGAGATCGGCGACGGTGGTTTGCGGCCCGATCTGACCGTCAAGTGCGTCGCGCGTCTCCAGCGCGATCGCGTCTCCCTCAGCGATTTCCACGATCGGCGCGATGTCCGGGTGGTAGCGGTTTTAACGTCTTCTCTGCCTAATGGCTTTGTCATGGAGCATCGAGCGGAACGCGGCCCTGCCGGCATCGAGGACGGACTTAGCCATCTTCGTGCGGGCCAGAGCCGGTATCTGCGGCCGAGGAAGCTCACGGCGTCGCCATCGACCTTGAGTGGTCTGGCGCATGGGAACGGCACCCACCCGAGCGACCGTTTCGCGCCACGGCTGACGCGCCAGCGCGGCTTGCGGCGTGCCTGGTCTCGACTGGTGGCGAACTGCTTGCAGACTGCCTGCACGGTGGCGCTGTGGAGGCCAAGCGGTTTGCTGCATCCGTTGGTCAGGCCGATCAGGTCGTATCCACTCGGCCATCTGCGGTTGAGCCGGCGGGAGGCGTTCTGGACGTCGCCGCAGTAGTTCCAGACCGTGTTCACCGACCGCGCCATGGTCGCGAGGTGGTTTGCGGTTGTTGCATCCTTGACGCGGTAACGGTACGTCAGCAGCATGCCGGTGGTGTCGTTGGTCTGCCAGCAGCATGCAAGATTTCAGACGGGAACGGCACAGCGTTTCTAGACTCACGGTGCACTTGGTCTGTGTCACCAAATACCGACGCAAGCTATTCGATGCCGCCGCGCTGGGGTGGCTACCGCGACATTTCGCCAAGGTCTGCGAGCAGATGGCGTGCCAGTTGCTTGCCCGCGATGGCGAGGCCGCTCATTTGCGTGCGGTCATCGAGTACCCGCCGAAGCTCTCGATCTCGGTGTTGGTCAATGCCCTCAAGGGGACGTCCAGCCGGATGCTCCGCAAGGAGCGACCCGATATCGCCGGGCGCTACGACCACGGCGTGCTCTGGAGTCCGTCCTATTTCGTCGCCTCTACTGGTGGCGCGCCGCTCGAGCTGGTTCGGCAATACGTGGACCAACAGCACGCGTTGAAAGCTCCTTGAGGCGATCTTTGCTCGCCCCGCTATCCCTCGCCAGCCTGAACGCCAGGGTTTCTCGCGGAAGTTCGATGACCCAGTTGGGCTCATCGCACATTCGCTTGTCGGGGTCGAACCGGATGGCGTGCATGGCGAACTCTCTTTATCGCGGCATGAGACCCACAGCCGAGCCGCGACGAAGCGAGCCTAGTCACCGGCCCCGATAAGCCGCCCGTTCGAGGCTATTTTGGCGAAATGTATCGAACTGGAAGGAAGCACGAGGACAGACACAAGGGAACGTGAGCAGAGGGATGTATACAAGGGAATGGGAGAGGGGCATCCAGCTTCGGATCGACCTAGTACGAATTCGTACTGCATCGTTGCATCACCGCGATGGGCTAATTGGCGGCGGTCATAGCGCTGATTATCTAACGGCCGAGGCCATGAAATCTGCCTAGGAATTCTACGATTGCTGAAAGGCCCCCGTCAGGTAGGCGCCGGCCGCAACCCCTTCACCCACCCACGCGTCAAAGGTGCTGCCAATGGTACTCTATCGAACAATTCAGGTCGACGGCGTGTCCATCTTCTATCGCGAAGCTGGGCGCCTGGATGCACCGGTACTGCTGCTTCTGCATGGCTTTCCCTCATCTTCGCGTATGTACGAACCACTGCTAGCGCGCCTGTCTACGAGCTATCACCTCATCGCCCCGGATTACCCGGGTTTCGGTCACAGCGATGCGCCCTCTGTCACGGCATTCTCTTATACGTTCGATCACATCGCCGAGATCACGCAGCACTTCACCGAGGCGCTGCATCTCGACCGTTATGTGCTTTACATGCAGGACTATGGCGGCCCGGTCGGCTTCCGGCTTGCCGGGGCGCATCCAGAGCGCGTGCAGGCGTTGATCATACAGAACGCCGTCGCGCATGAGGACGGTCTGGGTCCCCTCTGGCAGAAGCGGCGGGAGTTCTGGGCCGACCGTGCTGCGAATGAGGCTGGCTTACGCGCGAATTTCTTGTCCCTCGGCGCAACTCGGCAGCGCCATGTGGGCTCCAACCCAAACCCTGAAACACTCGACCCTGACCGGTGGACGGACGAATTCGCCTTCCTGAGTCGGCCTGGCGAAGCGGATATACAACTCGATCTGTTCTACGATTACCGCACCAACGTCGCCCGCTATCGGGCATGGGGCGCCTGGCTGCGGCGACATCAACCAGCCACGCTGGTTATTTGGGGTCAATATGATCCCTCATTTCTGGTTGCTGAGGTAGCCGCCTACCACCGCGACCTTCCACAGGCTGAGTGCCACATCATCGATGCCGGACACTTTGCATTGTATGAGAAGCCAGACGAGATCGCCCGGTTGATCGCGGAATTTCTGGACCGAACGCTCGACGAACCAGCGGTGGTCGACGGCCACGCAATTCGCCCAGGCTGAGGCATCCCATTAGACCGCAGGTATAAGGGGCAGATCAGGCAGCGGTAACAGGCGATCCCGGCCGGTGGCGCTAGCAGGAAATAATTTGACTCTTTGCATGTCCTCAGAAGGTCTGCTTTCCAGCCGTCGGCGGCGGGTCGAGCGTACGGAATGCGGTTAGCGCCCGCCCCTTGGACGAAGCAGCGTTGCCTCAGTTCGAGTCGTTGTCCGACTGACCGCCAGCCAACTGCACCGCGGCGTGCATGGCTTGGGCCGCCTGCCGGAGGGCCAGATTTTCCGGCGCAAAGGTCGTCTTCTGGTCTGCCTGACCGGCCGTGGCTGGCAGCTCTTCGCAACGCAGCCGGTTGCTCCATCGATTGCTGTCGTTGCGGACGATCACGAGTTCGTCTGAGTGGCGGGGCAGATACCGGACTGTGAAGACGTCGCCGCTATCGGGGTAGCGAGTGCGGTTTCGCGGCGGATAGACGTTGAAGTCGTCGCTTCGGAACGGGGTCTCGACGACGGGCCCGTTGGGGGACGGATCAAGACGTGAAAGCCGCGACATTCTGATTATTGTAAATGTCGTTGGTCGGGAACCTACCGGGGACGATTGCCAGAGCCTCACTGTCGTAGCAGTAAATGAGCCCTACGACCCAATTCGGGCCGAAGGTTAAGTTCAGAAACGCGTACTCGACGATGACGCGCACGAGCAACAAGATCATAGTGCGACGCAACCAGATCGCGGTGGCGCCGATCAGGCGCGACGAGAACACCGCGACCGGCACGAATTCGAAACCCCAGTGCACCACAGCCACATCAGGCGCACGATCGGCACGACCATCGCGCTGATTGACGGAAGAGGACCTCCCGGAGGCCGCCATGCATCCGACGCGACTGCTGGCGGCTGAGTAGCGGAGGCAGTCGCGGGCGGTTCGGGTGACGCCAGCAATTGGGTTCCGCCGCCGGTCAGGGTCAACGCCTCGAATCGCGTATTCCAGTCGGGGTGACTCAAGATGGACTGCGGCATGGTTGCCTGGTCGACCGCAATGTCTGCGTCATGACGTGCCGCGTCCATGCGCGGCGAGAGCTGGACAACCTCGTCGTCCGCGTCATCGGTTTGGACAAGCTGCGGCCGGTGCGGAGTGACCCCGAAGCGGTGCAATTGGGTCCGTGCCAGCGCGACGCCCGCAAAGTGATAGAGATCGAGTGGCACCCACCCAGGGGTTGTTTGCAGTCCTCATGTCTACCAAATCCTCTAGGCTGCCTCAGCGCCAGTCACAAAGAACATCATCATAGGTAGATGGCGTGCTACTGCGCGACCGACCCCAACCTGGAACTAGCGATGGCCAGGGCGTGCGCAATTGGCTGATCGATGCGGCTCAGGCCAACCGCAGCGACAGGCAGTAGCCATCGCCATGCAGCCAGCATTCCGTCTCGCGCGCGTGCGTGTCCCGCCGTAGCGAACGGACGAATCGCTGCCCGCCGCCGGCCAGCGCCCGTCCAAGTGCGCGCCCCGCCTGCGGCGTGCGGGCACCGATGCAGGGGTAGATACCCACGCCGGACGCTGCGCTGGCAGCATAACGCTGCGTCGCGCCCAGGCGCTCAACACGGAACACCGTGCCCAGGCCGGCATCTGGGGTCAGTGGCAGCAGCAGGCGCCCGCCTGGCCGCAATATGTCGAGCCAGAGGGGCAGCGGATGCGTCGCGCCGGCGTTCACCACCACCACGTCGGCCAGACCAGGATCGAAGCTGCTGCCATCCGCGGTTTCTAACTGCACATTGCCGATCCCGGCCAGGTTGGCGCGGGCCTGCTTTGCGAGTTCCGCATCCACCTCAATCGCCAACACATGCCCGGTCGGCCCGGTCAATTCGGCGATGATCGCCGTGTAGTAGCCAAGCCCGGCGCCGACATGGACCACCGTTTCGCCGGCACGAATCCCGAGCCGATCGAACAGCCGCGCCCAAAACTCCGGTTGGCCATTGTTAATCCCGCGATCTGTGTCGATGGCAAATAGCACGTTGTGATAGGCGGCGGCTGGATCCGCTAAGGGAACGGTCCAATATTCACCGGTGTCTTGGTCATAGACGCGCCACGGCGGCGAGCCGAGGAATCGCTCACGTGGGACTGCGGCAAATGCAGCGATAACCGCGTCCAAGCGGATATGGGCAACATAGCGCAGTTCCTCGGCGAAAGCCTGGCGGACGGTGATGATATCCACGGCGGCTCTCCTGTGTTTTCCCGAGTGCAGAGATCTCAACTCGGCTTACGCGGACAGGCACTATCTTTGCTACCCTCTGTCCGCTCAGGCGCGCGACAACTGCCTGAACGAAGATGAGAACGACCCAGCGTCCCTAAATGCAACGGGCATTGGTCCCGCCAGCCTCTCGATGTGGTCAATTATTTTCGAAGTCAGAAGCCTTGTCCCCTAACAAGAAACGCGGCCCTGGGCCGGCGCGCGCGGCACGGTCGTTGGGGTTGTAGAGGGCGCAGCGATCAAGCGATAAGCAGCCGCATCCGATACAACCATCAAGAAGTTCTTGCGTTCTTTGCAACATGGCGATCTTCGCCGCCAGAACACCACGAATGCGTTCCCCAATGGCGCGCCAGTCCGCGGCGGTGGGTGCCTGGCCGTGCCGCAGTGTCGAGAGTTCACCCTCAATCTCCGCAAGGCTGAAACCAAGCTGTTGGGCAATCAGCACGAATGACAAGCGCCGGATGTCAGAGCGCATGAACCGCCGCTGATTGCCAGAACCACGGGTTGCCCGGACCAGACCGCGTGTCTCGTAGAACCGGATTGCGGACACCGACAGCCCGGTCCGTCGGGCGAGTTCACCGATCGATAGCGTGGAGGGGGCCATGCCACATGCCCGAAAAAATATCTTGACCTAAAGTTAGCTTGAGGTTCTACCAAATGCAATCGGCGACCGATCCGCACCCAAGCCAAGGAGGAGACTGACATGTCTGCGCCCCGCATTGAGCACGTAAACGTCACGGTAACGGACCCCGAGCGCACATCGACCCTCATGCAGACCCTGTTCGACTGGCACATCCGTTGGCGCGGCCCGGCGCAAAACGGCGGATACACGATCCATATCGGCACGAACGAGCACTACCTGGCCCTCTATGCCACGGGTAATCGGGCGCGGGCTGCCGAAGTTTTCCCCAAGGGTAGGCCACTGAACCATATCGGTGTCGAAGTCGACGATCTCGACGCGACAGAGGCACGTGTGGTCGCCGCGGGCCTCAAGCCATTCAGCCATGCCGATTACGAACCAGGCCGCCGCTTCTATTTTCTTGACCTGGATGGCATCGAGTATGAGGTCGTCAGCTACAGGAGACCAGATTAGTGGAGTCTGCACAGACGCCTTCATTTCCGCAACGCTGACGGTGACTGTCCGTTGCCAGCGCACGGGGGGCTACGGTGCGCTCGAAACGGCGAACACTCAGATACTGGCAGTGCGATTGAATCAACTGCCTTCCATTACCGAAGGTGGTGATACGCCGGGCATCGCTGCGATCACCGGATCGAAACCCGAATCGGATGTGGGTTATCGGCCAGCACACGCCCATCCCTGTGGCAGCGTCATCGCGGCGGCGCGATCTTCGGAACGCACCGTCAATGCGGATTGCGGTGGAGCCTGACATACCACTCGTCGCAGCTGACCAGTGCCCGGGGTTGCAGGTGAGTCAATCGGGCAGGCATACCTGAAGCTCCGCCAGTAGCTGGCGCAAGTCCGTCGGAACGAACGGCTTCTCCAGGATCGGTCGTGCGGCACGGGCCAGGAAACGGTGAGACGAGGCGCTCAGGGTGTCAGCCGTGATGAATGCGGTGCGCGCACACAGATGCGGCCGGTGCTCGGCCATCCAGTCATACAAGCCAGGCCCGTCCAG
>JASHVB010000393.1 GCA_030039695.1 Acetobacteraceae bacterium | reverse complement strand
CTTAAAGTCGTGGCATCGCCTTGCTCGCCGCGTCGAGCATTCATTGAACGTTGGCCCTGCTCGGAAAGTGGACGATCACAGCCGGACGGGACGGACCGATGCTCTTCTGTGACATGAGCGGCGGTCAACGCCACGCTGCAAATCCTGTCGCAACCGTCACCGAATTTGCGGAAGATCCTCCAACCCGATTGGTCGCTACTAACGCGACTACGCTCTAGGCGATGAAGAAGTCGCAAATCAATGCCGTAAGGCGGGAGCAAGCCAACGCCAATTTCGCGGCCACTGCCGTGCGCGATGCCCTGTCGCTCGCGATAGCGTGGCGGCATACGTGGCACCGTTCGCCGTGTGGCAAGAGCAGACGGGCGACGCCCCGAGCGTCATCGCATCTCGGACCAATTCGTCGATCTGGTCGTGCTTGGCCCCTAGGACTGTTCGTCGAGGCGTCACATAGCGACGCGATCGAGCAAGCTCTGATCCGGTCCGGGTGGCCGGTCGTGCTCGCTCCAAAGACCCGCCGGTCCCCTTGACGCGCCTAAACCGTACGATATAACATAACATTACTGATGGACGAGGAAACGGCCGCGCAGCCTTCGTCTGTCGAAGCCCCCTCGCGGGACGACTTCGTGGGCAGGGGACCTGCTAGGACCGTTCGGTAGGCTGGTGCAGTCCGGGGCCGTGTCCCCGACGCCGGAGTAGGGGCTATGGGCGAGGTCGTGCGGATTGCCGCCAACCGTCAGGATCATCCCAAGTGGATGGCCTCTTCAACGAAACGGCTGTCCGGCTGTTCGATTAATGCCTGCAGGCCGTCCCATCGGCAAATTCGCGCCCTGGAGTTGCTCAGCATGCCAGCCTCTTCCGCATGTATGCAGTGGCGCGTTCGGGGGCCGCCCTTCTGACGGCGTCCATCAACTTCACAGCCAAAGATTCGCATAAATGATGCCGCACATGAGGGGACTCCTGTGAGCCGAGAACGCTGCGCCGTTGCCGCCGCTTTCCTCGCAATGTTGGGAATTCATAGTCAGGCCGGATTCGCGCAAACTCAAACGACGGCGCAATATGAAGCGGTGAGTGGCATTGCCCGTGACGCGTTGCAGCGTCCGCTCGATGGTGTGCAGATCCGATTGGAATCACCCGATGGAAAGGTAATCGCCCACGCAGTGACCCGACGGGACGGTAAGTTCACGCTGCCTGGTATTGTGCCGGGTGTCTACTCGCTGATCGGCGAAAGGACAGGTTTTGCTAGCGCGACTGCGATCGTGATGGTCGGAGCCAAAGCAGTCACAAGCGACCTCACTCTTGCGTCCAATCAGGCACTTAACCTACGGGTTGACGCACAACGACTCGCCCAGGCGCGGAGCGAGATTGAGCCGCGTATCGGCGCCACCACTTATACCATCGATCAGAACGCGATCCAGGATCAGCCCGGAGGCTCGGACATTCCGCTCAATCAGACCCTGTTGCAGGCGCCAGACGTCTCTCAGGACTCTTTCGGTCAAATCCATATCCGAAACGATCACGCCAACATCCAATACCGCATAAACGGTGTGATCCTCCCTGAAGGTATCAGCTTCTTCGGTCAGAGCCTGACCTCGCGCTTCGCAAGCTCAATCGATCTCATCACGGGATCGTTGCCGGCGCAGTACGGGCTCGTGACAACCGGCATCGTGGACATTCAGACCAAATCAGGTGCATTTGAGCCAGGCGGTTCAATCGGCTTCTATGGCGGCAGCCATGGCTGGATGGAACCAAGTGCGGAATATGCCGGGTCCGTTGGAAACGTCAATTACTATATCGCTGGCGATTTACTCGAGAACGGAATCGGCATCGAGAATCCCACTAGTTCCATGAATCCGATTCATGATCAAACAAGGCAAGCTCATGGTTTTGCATATCTGGAAGATATCATCGACCCAACGAGCAAAATCAGTCTCATCATGGGAGCTTACCAAGGCAGCTTCCAGATCCCGAACAACCCGGGTCAGACGCCTACATTTCAATATCTTAACCAAACCAATTTTAACTCATCGCTCCTCAATGAAACCCAGCAAGAAAGCAATAGTTATGCTGCGATCGCATATATCAAGTCAACGACGGATTACGGTTTTCAGTTCTCAGCCTTTGTACGGTACAGCAGGCTTGCCTATTCTCCAGACACGGTCGGCGACCTCATGTTCTACGGGTTGGCGCAGGATGCAGTTCGCGAGGACACCGCAGGGGGTATCCAGGTTGATGCCTACTATCAACTTGGGGATTACCACACTTTACGATATGGTGGATTGATTACGGAAGAGCGTGCCACCTCGAACACAGATTCCCAGGTGTTTCCCTGCCTTGATCTGGCCTGTGATAGCGTGGGAACCACCCCAACTTCAATCTCTGAGAGCAGCACAATCACCGGCTGGACCTACAGTGCCTATGCGCAGGACGAATGGAAGCTGCTTCCGACGGTTACGGTCAATTACGGTGCTCGCTTCGACGTGCTGAACGCCTATACCGATGCCAGCCAGATCAGCCCGCGCGTCAACGTTGTATGGAAGCCTACCTCATACACCACGCTGCACGCGGGTTATTCGCGTTATTTCACCCCCCCAGTACTGGAATTGATCTCAGGAGAATCAATCGCCAAATTTGCCGGAACAACAGGCTATCCGGCGGGCTATACGCCAGCCTCTCCGCCCGCCGACGGACCGATTTTACCGGAGCGATCGCATTACTTCGACGTTGGGGCGGATCACATTTTCCTGCCGGGGCTGAAATTTGGTGTGGATGCATTCTATAAGCTTGCGCAGGATTTGATTGATGAGGGACAGTTCGGTGCACCGATCATTCTCTCTGTGTTCAATTACGCTCACGCAAATGTATATGGCGTCGAATTTACTGGCAGCTACAAACGCGGCAATTTGTCGGTTTATGGTAATCTCTCCGTTGGCCGAGAGCGTGCGACCCAGGTCGTTTCCCAACAGTTCAATTTCACCCCAGCCCAACTCGCGTACATTGCGGACAACTACATCTTTACGGACCATAGCCAGTGGGTCACCGCTTCTGGCGGGATCTCCTACACTTGGCGGGGAACCACCTTCAGTGCCGACATGATCTTCGGTTCGGGCCTTCGGCAGGACAGTGGTGATATCCCGAATGGGGGCACAGTCCCACCTTACACTCAGGTGAATCTCGGCGTCTCGTACCGCTTTGAACATGTGCCCGGCGGACCGATCGAACTCAGCGTAAACGCGGTCAACGTGTCCGACACCATCTACGAGATCCGCTCGGGAACAGGCGTCGGTGTCTTCGCGCCACAATACGGTCCGCGCCGTGCAATCTATGCGGGTATCCGAAAGTTCCTTTGAGGAGAGACTATGCTCCCATTTGCCGCGGATGCCACGGAGGCGAATTGGATAGGAAGACGCGCGCAGTATCCGCGCACAGTAGCTTTTCATGCGCCAACGAGCAGAGGTACGTCTCCTAAGACGGTTCCGGCATCGATACAGTCCCAGGAGTGAGCGTGGAACAGGCGAAAAATGTGATCAGCGCGTTGCAGGTTGGGGGGATAGCCGTCTACCCGCTATGCTTACTAGCGGTCATCGCAGTCGTTATCGCGATCGATAAAGTGTACCTGTATATCGTGTGCACCCGCTTGCCGTTAGACCTTACAGCGTTAGTGGAGACCTATGACTTCGGATGGGAGGCCCTGGCGCGGCGGGTCGGCAGCCTGGGCACCCGCAACCATTTTGCGCAGTTCCTCGGCGTCATTCTTGATCATCGAACACGTCCCTACTGGTGGGTGGAATCGCGCGCCGCGGACGAGGCCGCGGCAATCGAGAAATCCCTCGCACGCTGGCTATGGATCCTCGAGACAATCGTCACGGCGGCGCCGCTCCTCGGACTATTGGGCACCATCACCGGCATGATTCGGTCTTTCAAGTTGTTCGGCAACCAGGGTTTGGTTGACCCCGCCGGGGTGACAGGCGGCGTAGCGGAGGCGCTGGTTGCGACCGCGCTCGGGCTGTTCGTAGCGCTGATTGCGCTCTTCGCTTTCAACTATTGTTCTGATCGTCAGGCTCGGATCCTCGACGACATGGAGCGGCTTGGCACACGCCTCATTGACCACATCCGCCTCGATGCACAGGAGGCTCAGCATGAAGCTGCGCTCGTCGCATAGGCGCCGTCGCGGTCGCATCGAGATCATTCCAATGATCGATGTGATGTTCTTCCTCCTCGCGACCTTCATGCTGGCCTCTCTGGCGATGCAGAACCTGCATTCTCTCCGGGTCGATTTGCCACAAGGAAATACTGCGCCACTGACAGCAGCAAAATCGGTGACCTTGACCGTAACTGCCACGGGCGATCTGTTTCTGAATGCGGTTCCTGTGACGCTCAATACACTCGAGGCGGCGCTGAAACCGCTCCTGGTTTCGATGGGACGAACGGTTGTGGTCGCCGCCGATCGGGCGGCGCCCAACGGGACTGTGGTCGAGGCGATGCTGCAAGCGCGCGAAGCCGGCGCACAGGAGTTCGTCTTCGCGATTCGCAAGGAATAGGCGTGCAGGCCAAAGGACGGAGGCTGAACAGGCCATGGGGCCGGTTGGCTTGGACGCTGCCCATTGCACTCGTCTTAACAACACTCAGCTTGGCTGGATTTGTCGATGTCCTGATCCGTGGGATGTCGCCGCCTCCTACCTCCAATCCAGTCGCACTGCGGATCGTCGAGCTACCGCCGGAGCCACGACCGGGTGAGACGCCACCAACGCCCGAAACCGCACCGCCAGCGCCAGTTCAGCCGTCGCCACCCAAGCCACCACCCGAGAACAAGCCATCACCGCCATCCGCAGCACAGCCATCGCCGCCGCTCCCCAAACCAATGCCCGTGATCAAAACGCCGCCGCAAACGTCCGTTCGGCCACCGCCGCCGCCCCTCGAATCAGCACCGACGACGGAGCCGCTGCCGCTACCACCGCCGCCTTCGCCCGCAAGCCCGCCGAGAGGAGAGACCACGGCTGTGCCGCCGCGGAAATCGAATCCAGCAAATCGGGCACCGCTCCATCACGATCTCATGCGGCTTCCGCCGCAGCCGCCAACCGCCTCGTCGACGCAGCCGCCACCGGCTGCCCCGCGGACGCGCAGCTCCACGGGTGGTATTACCATGGGAGCCCGTGCGCTTTACCGGCCAATGCCAGACATTCCCGAGGATCTACGGCACCGCCAATGGGCTGTTGTGGCGATGGCACGGTTCCACGTTGCAGTTGATGGCAGCACAACAGTCACGCTGCTTCAGGCGACAGCCGATCCCCGCCTCAACGCGGCCTTGACGTCCGCCCTGCAGAAATGGCGTTTCTTTCCTGCCGTAGAGAACGGTCGGCCGATTGCGTCAACTATAGACATCCGCATCCCTATTGAGGTCAGGTGATTGCTCTATTTCGAAACTTCCGTCTCCCCGAAGGAACGGTCGGCGAGCGAGGTGGGATGGATCCTCATCTACGAGGCGAGCAGTGTTTCGACAACGGCCACTGTTGCGGTTCTGCTGGGTCAACCCTGTTGTGGGCCGCCGCGTGTAATGTGTCTCGCGTCTTGATTGGTAAGTTTGCAGATCTCAGTTCCTTGTCCTGGCTCCATCGGTCAGTAACTTGATACACTATATCATTTTGGTGTACATGCGCATTGGAAACAGGCTCGCCAAGGAAGTTGCGATGTCTGCGGCGCGTACAGCACCGGAACTGGCCTGACGTCATGGCCGATGTCGCCGCGTTGATGGCGGTGGCGCAACCAAGGGCCGCACGAAGCGAACGGACGCCGTTGCGTCAAATGATTCTTGATGTCCAGGTGGGGGTCGGCCGACCGCTTGGTGCCTATCGCATCATCGCACAGCTCGAGATGACGACCGGTCGACGCGTGCTGCCAACAAGTGTCTACCGATCCTTGGGAGTTCTGCTCGAACGCGGCTTGACAACGCGGATTGAGAGCAGAAATGCGTCTCTTGCGAACGCCCAGGCAATGACGACCGTGGCCTCTATCTGTCTCGTTTGCGACCAATGTGGTGCGGTGAGGGCCGTCGAAGCCCCTGCACTGGCAGGTGTGATTGCGGAAGAGGCTGCGACCGGGGGGTTCCGGATCGGCGAGCGGGTGATCGAGATGCAGGGTATCTGCGATCGATGTCAACATTCCGCCATCGACAGCTCTAAACAGCTCGCCAAACCATTATCACGGCAACCCGGCGTGAATCTGGCAGCAGACCTCAAGGTGGGCGACGGGTTAATTCCCCCAATCGTCATGCCGCGAATCTTGCCCACCTCTGCGCGCGTGGCCAGAATTGGTTACCGCGACATTGCCTGGCCGCAGCTTCTTTTTGCTCAAACGCCCCCTCTCGACAACAAGCACGTTGTCTAACCGATGGTGAACCTCGCGTAACGAGCCGCCTGTCAGAGAATCATTGCATAGCTCTGAACGGCCAGCGGTCGACCACGTCTCTGAATTCAGAGAGGACTACTCTGCCACGAAGCAGTAGGCGGCGAGTTTGTTACCATCTAGATCGCGGACATAACCCGCATATGCATTGGGGGCCCACCCACGCGGCCCGACCGCACCTTCGTCGATCCCACCGAGAGAAATTGCCGCTTGATGAAAGGCGGCGACTGCCGCTCGGCTAGGTGCCCGGAAGCTGATTGTGCCTCCATTGGCATGCGTGGCAGGCTGTCCATTGGCGGGCCTTAATACAAAAAACTCGGGAGCTGACTCACCCCAAATTGAGCCGTTCCCACCAAGATCGGTTAGGCGCTGGTAGCCGAGCGGCGCCAACACTGCGTCATAGAATGCGCGTGCCTTGTCGAGGTTATTCGTTCCGATAGTAACATGGGTGAATATTGCCATGGGATCCTCCCTCGGGTGGTTGGTTTGGCGGCGTGGAGACCTAGGCAGGTTTGCAGGCGTTCACCGGAAATGTCCCTCCGATGATGTCGCAAATGCCCAGGAGTGACCAAATGGATCGATGATTAGCTCGACAGGGTGACCGCAGTAGGATGCGGTGGCGGAAGCCGCTTCCGGGTGACACCGACTGCCAGCTTCCAGAGCTCGCTGCACGGCGCTGCCAGGATTGGGCACGTGCAGGACGACCGCGGCAAAGGGTGCGCCAAACTCTGTGGCAAGCAGGGCGAGCGTGGGCCGACTATCATCCGCCGCAGACGGGCCTTGCGGTGTGATCACGAAACCAGCTTTGCCAATGGTGAAGCCAATGCGCATTGGTCCGCCGGCGCCTGACTCACTCCGGTACACTTCCTCTGCGCCCATGATATCGCTATAAAATGACCAAGCTCGTTCGACATCAGGAACTGGAAGCTCAAACCTCCGCTCCGTACCCATCAGCTCGCAATCAATCAGCATGTTGGGGGTGCCTTGCCAAATCGCCGAGGCGTTGATGTGGTTGTGCTCCTTCCGCCCATCGCCGCGTCACGTCCGGTGCAGCACCACTGGTACGGATGATACAATATATCAATCAAGTCTGGCAAGAGGCCTGCGCCAAAATTCGCGAGATGGGCTATCGATTTCGTCCTTCGTAGGACTGACGACTGTTCTTCCCCCGCGCTTCAGGAAGGGCTCACCCGGCTACGAGGCATCGACCCCTCTTTTGCCGTGCGGCAAAGCGCCCAGACGCGCGCTTTCGATCGACGGTCCCGGGTTTGGGTGGCGCGACGCTCGGCGTACCTGCGGCCGTGAGCGCAAAGGGCTCCGGGTCAGAAACGTTCTGGCTGGGAACAAGCGGTTTAATCAGGTGAAGCGTCGCCAGATGACGAGCCGAATATCTGCGGAATGGATGCGTTCGGCGACGGATGGCGGGAACCCGCCGACGATCGCTATCGGTGCTGTCGTCCGCCGCCGTCGCGGCAGTAGAGGCGTGGAATACAATGTCATGACGCACCCGTTGCGATGATCAATGCCGCGACCCCGCGGCCCCCCATGCGCGCGCCGCCGCATAGGCGAGTGCACTCAAGCCACCGACGAAAAATCCGATCGGCCAGTCCGAGAGAAAGGAAAGGGCAATCGACACCCAGACCGTCACGATTGACACGACGGCCGAGAGCAGCATCGCAGTCAAGGGACGGGCGGTCACCGCACGGGCCGCGGAGGCAGGACCCACCATCAGGCTGAACACCAGCAGCGCGCCCACCACCGGCAACGCCATCGCCGTGGCGAGGGCCACGGTGGCTAAAAACAGAAGCTCCATCGCGCGCGTTGGCACTCCTCTCGCCGCACCCAGTTCAGGCGATACGGAGTTCAGGAGCAGCGGTCGGAACAGCACCAGAACCAAAGCGACCGAGGCCATGCTAAGCATGGCAAGCGGGCCCAACTCGGCGGTGCCGACGCCGAGCACCTCGCCGAACAGCAGCGCGTAGACAGCCTGGAAATACTCGGTGGTACGGCTGAGGAACAGCGCGCCAAGCCCGAGCAGCATCACGAGCGACAGAGCCGTCGCGACGTCATTGCGTCCCCGCCGCGCGAGCTGACTGATGCCGGCTACCCCGAGGCCGGAGAAGGCGAGCAGGCCGATCAGCGGGTCAATGCCGAGCAGATTGGCCGCGGCCGCGCCCGGGAAGGCGCTGAGCGGCAATGCGTGGGCTGCAAAGGACGCACCCCGGATCACAACAAAGAACCCGACTACCCCGGCGACGCCAGCGACGAGGGTGCCGGCAATCCAGGTGTTGATCATGAAGTCGTGAAACATTGGCCGCGCGTCACCTAGCGCCGTTGGTGCCGGTCCGAGCGGCGTGCGCCGCCGCACGCGCTCGGCCGAACCTTGGCTGCGCAACGACGACGTAAGCCACGAAGATGAGGGCTACGATGCAGAAGCTGACCGGCCAGCCGTGACCGCCGGTCCACGCATAACTATCATACGCTATCAGGATGCCGCCCCAGGTCGCAGCGACGCCAATCGTAGCGGCGAGGAGGATTGTCAGTCCGGGGCGCCTCGCGAGGTGGAGCGCGATCGCTGCCGGTCCGATCAGCAATGCCGTGGACAGAATGGCGCCAACGGTGATGGCCGAAAGAGCGACGGCCAACGCCACTACGATCAGGTGCAGCAACCCGATCAGACGCACCGGCACGCCGCGCACGGCCGCAAGGTCCGGATCGGCCGAGCAGAGCAGCAACGGCCGATAGAGCGCGCCCACCGCCAGAAGCGCACCAATCCCTACCACCAGGGCAAGTGGGACAATCGAGGCAGGAATGGCGAACATTGACCCGAACATCACGGTGACGGCAGCCCCCGTCGTGCTGCTGGTCGTCACGTCGAGATAAAGAAGCAGTGCCGCAAGGCCGAGTCCGGCGCCGGTCACGATGCCTGTCACGAGGTCACGCTCGCTCGCGCGGTCTACGCGGACCAGTTCCATGCTCGCCGCAGCGAGCACGCCCATGAGGAGGAATCCGCCAAGCGGGTTGACGCCGAGCAAAAACGCGGCGGCGCCGCCGGCACTGCTGACATCGGCCAAGGCATGACCGGCGAACGATTGCCCCCGGATCACAGTGAACACGCCGACCACGCCGGAGACTATGGCGGCGGCGCCGCCGATGATGATTGCCGTATGCACCGGCGTGCTGGTCAAGAACCCGGGCTCGATCACTGGCGAAAGCAGCGTCGTTGATCCGCTCATGGAAGCTGGGCCACGTGAACGGGGTCGTGCTCAAGTGCGGCCAGGGCGTCACCTTCAGCCTCGGCGGCGACAACCAGAATGCGGCCATGCACACGAATGACGTCGATATGATAGCCGTAGAGCTCGCTGAGCACCTCGGTCCGCACAACCGCGTCGATAGTGCCTGTCGCTGCCCGGCCGTGGGCGAGATAGACGATGCGGTCCATCACTGGCAGCAGCGGGTTCATGTCGTGTGCTGACAGCAGCACTGTGGCTTGGAATTCCCGCGAGACCCGGCGGAGCAAGGCGACGATCCCCGCAACGCTGCGCAGGTCCAGATTGGCGAGTGGTTCGTCGAGCAGTAGCAAGCGCGGGCGTCGGATCATCGCGTGCGCGATCAGGATCCGCTGTTGCTGGCCTCCGGAGAGATTTCCGATCCGCTGATCGGCAAATGGCGCCGCCTCCACCGCCTCCAGCATCTCATCGACCTTCCGGCGGCGCCGTGTCGACGGCAGCGGCACCCCCAGCCGGTTGCCATCGAGGCCGAGCGCCACGAGGTCGCGTGCCCGCATCGGCAGATAAGGGTCGAGCACGAATTTCTGTGGCACGTAGCCCACTGAGGTCCGGCCGCTGCCCTTGAGACTGACGCTGCCGCTGCTTGGTGTTACGAAGCCAAGGATCATACGCAGCAGCGTCGTTTTTCCTGAACCGTTGGCACCGATCAGGCCGCAGAGTTCGCCCGACTCCAGTGCGAAGTCGATATCCTTGAGAATGCAGTGGCCGGAGAGCGAGACGCTCGCCTGACGGACCGCGAGAACCTCGCCCCTTGTCAGCACGGCGGTCAACGTCCCTTCTGCAGTGTCTCGGTGGACACCTTGCCCGTGAGAGCCTTCTCGAAAGCGGCGACCTCGGCCAGCATCCACGTTTGATAGTTGTAGCCGGGTGTGGGCATCGTTTCGTAGACGCCAACCACCGGAATGCCCGCCTTCTTCGACGCATCGAGGAAGGACGTGGTTAGGCTGTCCGTAACCTGCTGGTTGTACGCGAACACCTTCACCTTGCTGCCGGCGAACAAGTCGTTTTGGATCGCGATATCCTGCGGCGAGGGATCGGTACCATTCATGATCGCCGCCTGCAGGCTAAATGGGGTCAGGATGTTGAGTCCCATCGCCTCGAGCAGGTAGTCGGCGACCGGCTCGGTGACGGCGACGGGTGTCTTGTCATATTTGGCCTTGAAGGCGGCTATCACCGCATTCCACCGTTGGAGCGACGCGATAAACTTGTCCGCGTTGGCGCGAAAATACGCCGAGTGCGAGGGTTCCAGTGCCGCGAGGTCGTTGGCGATGGCCTTCGCGACAGCCGGCATCGTCTTCGGGTCGTACCAGAGATGCGGGTTTGCCGTGTCGTCCGGCAGGTCCAGTAGTTTCTGGACGTTGATGACCTTGCGATTGGGTCTTTGCGAAGCGGACATGATCTTGTCCGCCCAGGCGTCGTAGCCAAGGCCGTTCTCTACGACCAGCTCGGTAGCAGCGATCTCGCTCGCGATCTTGGGGCTGGCCTCGAACGTGTGCGGGTCGGTGTTCGGATCGGTCTCGATAGCTTGAACCTGAACGTACTTGCCGCCGATCTGCGAAATCACGTCAGCATACTGGTTCTCCACACCGATCGCCCTCATCGGCCTTGCCGCGTCGGCGGCGGCCATACCGACGGGATTGGCGGCCAGCAGGACCGTTAGGGCAGCAAGGAGAGGAAGCTGTTTCATTCCAGTTTTCCGTCTATGGGTTGTGAACAAACGAAATCGCGGCTTTAGGTCTGTTTCTCACATTCATGCCGCAAGCGCCGGAGCGGCTGCTCGCGCGACCGCCCCGGCACCGCGCTCGATCACCGATCGGAGGAGATCACACGTAATGAAAACCAGGCGTGACCGCCGATCGTCTCGGTCCGGCCGTTCGCGCAGCAGCGTCGGTTCGTGAAAGATGTGCTGGACGCTGTGGATGACCAGGGGACGGTCCTGCCTGGCAAGGTTGAGTAGGCCCTTGACGCGCAGCAAGTCCTCGCCATGCGTCGCAACAAGCGTCGCCAGGAAGCTGGCTATCCCGCTCCATTGCAACGGGTGGTCGAAGGCCAGGCAAAATGCCTGGATCCCTGCGTCGTGCTGGTTCGGGTCGTGGCGGTCGTGGTGGTCATGTTCGTGATGGCCAACGAGGTCATCTCGATGGTCGTGGTCCGGTGCGTAAGCCTCCTCGTTCAGCCAGCCGTGCGCGTCGCCGATTTTGGCGTCCGGCGTGAATGGGCCAAGGTTGAGCAGTGGCTTGGGATCGATGATGCCGTGCCGCGCCGGAACGATCAGCGCGCCTCGATTGAGGTGGCATGGCCTCTCGCTAAGCGCGGCAGTTCGAGATGACGAGGTAAGATCCAATTTTGTGAGCACAACCCGACCGGCGAGCGGCGTCTGTTTCACGGCCTCTGGCTGGGCATCCGGCGTCGCCGTACCGCTGACGGCATCAACTAGCGTCACCACGCTGTCGAGTCGATACCGTGCGCCAATCAGTGGATCGGATATCAATGTGTGCAGGATTGGCGCCGGGTCGGCCAAGCCGCTCGCTTCGATCATCACTCGTTCGAACCGCCGAACCTCGTTACGAACTCGCCGGGAGAACAACGTTCGCAGGGCTTTCACGAGATCGCCTCGAACGGTGAAGCACCGGCAGCCGGCATTCAGCAGGACGACCTCGCCCTGCAGCGCTTCGACGAGCAGATGATCGAGGCCAACCTCACCGAATTCGTTGGTCAAGACAGCGGTGTTGACAAATTGCAGATGCTTGAGAAGGCCGTTGAGCAATGTGGTCTTGCCAGCCCCGAGAAAGCCCGCCAGCACCGTGATCGGTATGAGCTCGCTCATGTCAGCGTCGCCAACTGCATGGGCGCGCGGCGCCGGCTGTAAGTACGCTCGCGCCCTTCCGTCAGCCCGTCGGGCGACGGTGCACCGCCGTTTCATCGTCCTGCTCTCCATCAAGAGAGATCAGCACGACTTGATATAAAGTATCAAGTGCCCTTTGCGCTTGGCCGACCTTGATGCCTGGACGGGAACGCACATATGAACAGATGTTCATAGGAACGGTGGATGCTGAACGCTGACCAAACAACGGAACTCGCGGAGCTTTTTCGGTTGCTGGGCGAGCCCAATAGGTTGCGGATGGTGACCAGCTGCCTCGACGGGCCGATGAGTGTGGGGGAAATCACTGAGCGACTGGCCCTGAGCCAGTCGCTGGTGTCTCACCACTTGCGACTGCTCCGTGCCGCCCGCCTGCTGAAGGCGGGACGACGCGGCAAGCACGTCTTCTATAGCATCCCCGACTGCCATGTGCGGGAGATGCTGATGAACATGATAGAGCATCTGACCGAGCCGCATGAGGTCGACGAAGACATCAGTGTTGAAACAGGAGTGAGACTATGAGCGTTACCGTCGATCAGGTGAAGTGCGCGTGCAGCGATTGCGTGCGCGTCGTCCGCGGGGATAAGGGCGTGAAGCGGGACGGGCGCATCTACTGCAGCGACGAATGCGCCGATGATCACATGAACGGTGCAAGATGCCGGGATGCCGGCTGCGCCTGCCACGGTTAATCCGTCTGCAAAGGGCCAGGTTGCGTCCAGCGCCGGGCCAGGGCAGGGCACCTTCCATTCGCCCCAGGGCCAGGGCGCGCCGACCGCACGGGATCAGCCTACGTCAGCGTTCTCGGAGTCGGTCTTGCACGTTGGACAGATGCCGGTGAGTTCCACCGTGCGATGATCGACCGCGAACCCGAGTCGTTGGCCGAGCCGCTCTGTGGCGGCGGCGACTTGCTTGTCCTCGGCCTCGATGACCGTTCCGCATTCTCGGCAGATCAGGAATTGCCCGGCGTGCGGGTGATCAGGATGTTCGCACGCGACAAAAGATTTCGTGGTCTCGAGGCGATGCACGAGACCGTGCTCAACCAGGAAATCGAGGCATCGATAGACGCTCGCGGGAGTGGCGGAGGGGTCGTCCGAACGAAGCATGTCGAGCAGCTCATAGGCGGTGAGTGGCCGCTTTTCGGTGAGCAGCTTGGCAAGCGCGGTGCGCCGTTGCCGAGTCATCCGTCCGCCTCGCTGCCGACAGAGCGCTTCAAGACCGTCCAGTGTCTGCCTGATCTTCCGTTCCGCCGTCATGTGGCCCTTCCCAATCGGTCATCGTTATCCATCGGTGGCAGCCCTGTTGGCAATGTTGGGCCGGCTTGCCCTGACGAACCCCAATCCCAATCGGGCCGAATACTGCCCAGGATGGGTGATAATAGTCAGCAGATGGCACAGGCCGCGAAGCCGCGCCGTAGCGTGCGACGGCTGATGTTGCGTGGTTGAACACGATCCGAATCGGCCTTGGATCACCGTCCTTGCAGCGGTCGATGAACTCGCCATCCGCGGGCACGTGAACCGCCTGGAACGCAAACCGCTCATCATACCCGGCGAGATGCAAATTCCCCTGGTGCATAGCAGGTCCTGGCTGTGTTCCGCGAGGACAGCGCCGATCCACGCGTTGAACGGTTTCATGTCGATCGGCGTGTCCGATGTCAGGCTGACCGAGGTGACCGCATCGTCGTGCTCGTGGTTATCCTCGCCGGATAGAAAATTCGGTTCCATCTCGAGGATTCGCGCGAGATCGAAATCGCCGCGACCGAGCAGCTCAGTGAGGGGCACAGCGGCCTTCTCGGCACGCAGGATTTGTGCCGACCGGTCGATCGTCCGGATCCGCGCCTCTGCAGCCTCCGGTTCGTTTGGCGTGACCAGATCAGTCTTGTTCAGGACGATCACGTCCGCGAAAGCCACCAGCGCCTCTGCTTCGTGGCCGTCGTCCAGCCGCGCTGGCAGATGCTTGGCGGCTACGACCGTCACCATCGCGTCCAAGCGTGAGCTTGTTTTGACCTGCTCATCGAGGGAGACCGTTTGAGCAACCGGTGACGGGTCGGCAAGACCCGCGGTCTCGATGATGATGCCGTCGAGCTGTCCCCGGCGCCTGACAAGCTGACCCACGGTCCGGATCTGGTTTTCTCGTACGTTGCAGCAGATGCACCCGTTGTTCATCTCGAAGAGCTCCTGGTCGGCATCGACGACCAGATCGTTGTCGACGCCAAGCTCGCCGAGGCCGTTGATCACGACTGTGTATTTCTTGCCGTGGTTCTCCGAGAGGCTGCGGTTGAGCAGGGTCGTCTTGCCGGCGCCGAGATAGCCGGCGCGGACCGTCACCGGGATCTGAGCCGTTTCGGGTGCGGTGGTCAGCGAGATGGAAGCCTCTGTGCGCAGGGCCAGGACAGGCTGAAGTGATACTTTATATCAACCGTTGCGTCTGGACGCGAGACCGAGGTATTTGACCGCGCGCATCAGGCCGCAGGGCGCGCGAAGCCGACCTGAGGAGGCGGCCACGACAATAGGCGATCACACCGGCACGTTGCGCTGCAGCAAATTTCTGTAAAAAGTGTACCAGAGAGCGAGCTCGGAGCGACCGCTGAAGGCGAGGCCTCGATCAAACTGGGGGATCAGTTTTCAATCTCGACTGTATTCCGGATCACCGGAGACATTAACAATGTCCTCCAGCCTCGATGGATCAGCGCGATCAAGAGAAAAGAGCCAATAGGGGTGCCAGCAGCACCATCGCTTCAGCTTCTAGCCCTGCGCTCGACGCCCTGCAGGTGGATCGGCGAATACCTGTCCGTTGAGGCACGAAATTGATGAATCATGAAATGCCAAACGATTCACTTCATGAGGACGTGAGATGGAACCGTCGCAATGCTATGCCGAAGTACAGCCAGCCTCCGCCCTGCACCAGCAGTTCTATTGCAATGAGAGTGCCGAGTATCCATAGCCCGGACCAGGGCAGTTTCACGTACAGCATGCAACCGACAACGACGCTGACAATGCCACTCACAACAACCAAGCGCCATGCTTGGATCCGCCTATTTTGCAATGCCAGGACCACGCGAACAAGCCCGCCGGCAATAATGAACGCTATGAGAACAAGCGTCAGGACTAATGCTCCATGAACTGGCTCGCTCATGATGAGCAACCCACCAGTGAAATAAAGAAGCCCAGATATCAGCGTGAAAACGAAGCCGCGCCATTCCCTCGTCATGAACGCTTGGATGAGCTGGAAGACGCCGCCCACGAGCATACTCGCGCCAATGACGATGGTGGTCGCCAGAGTAACCGAGACAACATCGAGCCAGGCGGCTCCTCCCAATACGATCAGCACGATGCCCAGCGCGACAAACCATCGCCACTTGCCGGCAAGCTCAGAATTCGTGGTGTCGATTGCTATGTCTTTTGCCATTGCGCTGTTCTTTCCTAGACGTCTTGTTCATGCAGAACGGCAATCGGTGCCATGACAAGCCAGGAGCGCTACCGACGCGCTGGCATTGCCACACCGTATCCGCTGTGAGCACACCATGGGGTCGGGGTTGAGCGGCTTGGCTCGAATATTCTCGAACCCGCTGGGGCATCCAGTACTCTCGGATTGCCGGGACACCCCCTTGCGCCAGGAACCGGCCGGAACGGGTCCGTCATCGGTGCGCTCAAGCATCGGCGCACAGCTCTTCGGCGCCGTGGCTAGCGCCTCGCCGATGGCGTTGAGGCGCGCAGCGACCGCCATGATCGCCGCGGCCCTGTGTGGTGCCCTCCATGCCGATATCGTCGTGCGGTCTGAGCATGTGCTCCAACCGCGGGTCCGGGCTGACGCAGAGTGTGAGCGACACGGCGTTCCCCCAGGTCTTGAAGACCACGAGGATTGATCCAGAGCTGAGCGAAGTCGGCGTCCGAGCCGATGGGAAGCCGCAACTGTTTGCTCACTGTGAGATGGCACTCTCACGCCGCGGCTTGTGGCATCGACCCTATCCTCGGCAAATGCCGACCCGGATGACAACAGCGTAAAAACCAGGGCAGCACGACCGAGCATTTGCCCCATCGGCAAATCCCGGTCTGCCTTCACGTGGCCCGGGCGCTGGTGTGAATGATCGTCCCGACATGTTCGCCACGCAACGCCGCGGTGAGCCGGCCTGGCACAAGCCCGTTTACGACCTGCACGCGCCGGAGGTGGCGGGCGGTTGCCATGACCTCGAGAAGCGCTCGATCAAACGGTAGCGTACCGCTGAGCTTTGCAAGCTCGGCGACATTCGTCTCGTGCAGAAGCTGGGCCAGCTCTCCGCCGGGAGTCTTAGGGTCGGTGGTGTACACTCCATCCACGTCCTCCACGATTGTGAGGCC
>JASHVB010000392.1 GCA_030039695.1 Acetobacteraceae bacterium | reverse complement strand
TGGCCAGACGTCGGCCAGGCCGTACGCCCAACCCTCGACGTAGCGGTGGTCGCCGCCGATGTCGACGATCTTCACGTCCTTGGGGACGCGCGCCAGCGCCTCGGCCGAGGCGCCCGTGGGCAGCGACGCGAACAGCACGTCGAGCTTCGGCAGGGTCACAGGGTCCCACTTCTCGATCACCAACTCGCCCAGCTTGGCCGGCACACCGGGGAAACGGTCCACCAACCGGCTGCCGGCGCTGCCCTCGCCCGCAGCGTAGATTAGCTCGAAAGACGGGTGGCTCGCGACCAGGCGCATCGCCTCGCCGCCGCCAAAACCGCTGATCCCGACAATGCCGACGCGAACGCTCATGGTGGTCTCCTCCTGCTGGAGTGAGCGAACAAGTTTAGCGGAACCTACTCGACGGCCGAACGCTGCGGGCGGATAGGGCCACGACGCCGGGGTATCGCTGCCGCAGCCGGTCGAAACCTCTGTGCTGTGCCAAGGTACTAGTCCGCATATCGACCTTCGGGCATGGGGCTCACACTGCAGCGGAATGACGTGCCACTCCGCGGTGTAGATAGGTGTCGAACGCGGCGGCCACGGAGCGCACGAATGGCCTGCCCAGCGCAGTCACCACGATACGGCGCCCGTCCCATTCCACCAGTGCGTCGCGCGCCATCTTCTCCAACGCGGGTGCCGCATCCATCAGGCTGGCGAGCTCGCCGCCGTGGTGCACAGCCATCGCCAGCAGATCCACCTCATTGCGGCACATGATCTCCTCGCACACGGCACGACGCAGCCGGCCCGCGTCGGCCAACGCAGTGCCGCGCGCGAGCGGCAGCGCGCCCGCGCGTACCGTGTCGCGCCAAGCCGGTACGGACGCCTGGTTCTGCACATAGCCATGCGGCAACGAGCCGATCGAGGACGTGCCCAGGCCCAGCAGCACCGGCGCATCGTCCGTTGTGTGGCCCTGAAAATTGCGCCGCAGCCGCCTGTCTTTGGCGGCGATGGCCAGGCTGTCTCGCGGCCGCGCAAAATGATCGAGGCCAACGCTAACGTAGCCGGCTGTCGTGATGACGTCCTCGACCGCCTGGCGCTGGGCGAAACGCTCGGCCGGGTCGGGCAACGCATTCTCTGGAAGCAGCGCCTGATGCTTCTTCATCCACGGCACGTGCGCATAGCCGAACGCCGCGGCGCGGTCCGGCTCGATGCTCAGTGCCTGCCGAATCGTGGCGATCACGCTGGCGACGGTTTGGTACGGCAGGCCGTAGATCAGATCTAGATTTACTGATCGCACACCGACGCGGCGCAGCCGTTCCGCGCAATCAGCGGTCAGCGCGAGGTCCTGGTGCCGGTTCACCGCCTGCTGAACGCGGGGCTCGAAATCCTGCACGCCGGCGCTCGCACGCGTGGTCCCGATCTCGCCCAGACCCTGCACCGACGCATCGGACAACGCGCGCGGATCAACCTCGACGGCGATCTCCGCATCCGGTGACACATCGAACCGCTCGCGGAGGCGCCGCATCACTTTGATGAGCAGCGCCGGGGACAAAGATGTTGGCGTGCCGCCGCCCCAGTGAATATGGCGCACCTCCAGTCGCCGCCCGATCGCGGCGGCCACCAAATCGAGCTCGGCCAACAGCGTCGCAGCGTAGCTGTCCGGCGGCTCCGGCCGGTGCACGACGGTGGTGTGGCAGGCACAGAACAAGCAAAGTGAGGTACAGAATGGCACGTGCAGATAGAGCGACAGCGCGGTGTCATCCCGCAGCCCAGCCAGCCAATCGGCGTAGTGCGCGGCCGTGAACTGCGGAGAGAAATGCGGTGCCGTTGGATAGGAGGTCTAGCGGGGCACGCGCCGGTCATATTTTGCGATCAGGGCGGGCATCTCCATGCCGCAAGGAATTGCCGGCGGTGCAGCTATGCGCCTTGATTTGAGTCAAGCGGTGCCGGCGCCGACCTGCCGCATTCCGCAAAGCGGTTTGACCGTGTCGGGCGTGCGCGGGGGCATATCGGCGGGGCTGGCCACGCGCGGCGCTGCAAGGCGGGCGGCCGCGAGAAGAGCTGCTGCGGGCGGGCATGGGCGTTGCCTGCCGTGCCGTTCGGGTGGGCGGCCAGGCAAATGCAGCGCCGCTGGTCCGACGAGTGGATCAGCGACGGCGAGATGGCGCGGTTGACGTTGCGGGATTATGGTTCACGACGAATAGGGGAGGGGTATGCCATGGAAATCCAGGCGCTCGGCTACGTGGGGATCGGCGCGTCGGATCCGTCAGACTGGACTGATTTCGCGACGAACTGGCTCGGCATGCAGCTGGTGGAACGCGGCCACGCGGTTCGCGCTTTTCGTATGGACGATCGCGCGCAGCGGCTGATCGTCGATCGCTCTCTGGCCGATGGTGATCGGTATTTCGGCTGGGAAGTGGCGGATGCCGCAGCGCTGGATGCACTGGGCGCGCGGCTGGAGGCAGCTCGTGTGACGGTACGGCGCGAGCCTTCCGGGCTCGCCGAGGCACGTTGCGTGCGTGGACTGATCAGCTTTGCTGATCCAGCAGGCAACCGGTTGGAAGCTTTTTATGGTGCTGCGATCGCGGATGATCCGTTCAAGCCGGGTCGGTCAATTTCCGGCTTCCGCACCGGGCCGCTGGGCATGGGTCACGCGGTGTTTCATGTGAAGAACATCGACGACCTGATGGGTTTCTATTGCGAGACGCTCGGCTTCCGGATCAGCGACTACATTCTGACCCCGTTTCGCGCATTCTTTCTGCACGTCAATCCGCGCCATCACAGCGTGGCAC
>JASHVB010000391.1 GCA_030039695.1 Acetobacteraceae bacterium | reverse complement strand
GCCGCCGAACACCACGGAATGAATGGCGCCCAGCCGCGCGCAGGCAAGCATCGCGACAGCGGCCTCCGGCACCATCGGCAGGTAGATCACCACGCGATCGCCGCGCCCGACGCCAAGCGTCGCTAGCGCACCGGCGAACTTCGCCGTGCGCGTCTGCATCTCAGCGTAGGAAAAGCTCTCGATCCGCCCGGTCATCGCGCTGTCCCAGATCAGCGCGGGCTGACCAGCACGACCGGCACTGACATGGCGGTCGATGCAATTGTAGCAGGTATTCAACGAGCCGCCGGTGAACCAACCGCCGTCTGGTCCCTGCAACGGATCGAACACCTTATCCCAGCGCTTCTCCCAGGCGATACCGTCGGCGAGACTCGCCCACCATGCCTGCGGATCGCGCCGCCACGCCGCATAGGCATCGTCATACGTCATTCCCCGGGCCATCGCTTCGCTCCCCATCCGCCAGTGCCGTCGTGATGCGGCGCAATTGAGCCAGCAGGACAGGCTTGTCCGCGCCTGCGATGCGGTCAAGCACCGCGTCGTGCGCTGCGACGAGTTCGCGCAAGCGGCGATGCATCGCCTCGCCCTCGGTGGACAGGTGGAGCAGGAAGGCGCGGCGGTCGGAGCGCGTACGTTCGCGCTGGATCAGGCCACGGTTCGTCAGCACATGCAGAGTGCCAGTGATGCTGGAGCGGTCGCGCCCGACGGCATCGGCGATGGCGGAGGGAATGATGCCAGGGTTCTCGCCGATCACCGCGAGGACCTCGGCGTGCGCGGGATCCAGCTTCGTGTCGGCGATGCCGACCGCGAGGTTGCGCAGCGCGGCCTCATGCGCCATGCGCAAATGGAAGCCGACGCTATCGGTGAGGCGGCCGAGGCGGGTAGGTGGAAGCCGGAGCGCCATTTGCCGAAGGATGCGCCGATTGACGATTGTGCGCAAGATCGTTTCGTTTTCAACCAGATCGCAAGAGGAGGGCGCGTTGCAACTACAGGGATTGCCGGCGGTGGTGACCGGAGGCGGCTCCGGCCTGGGCGCGGCGACGGCCGAACGCCTCGTGCGTGCGGGCTGCCGCGTCGCCGTGCTGGACATCAACGGCGAGGCGGCCGCAGCGAGCGCTGCACGGATCGGTGGTGTTGGCGTGGCCTGCGATGTGGCGGATGCGGCGTCGGCCGAGGCCGCGTTGGCGCGGGCGCGTGGCGCGCAGGGTGTGGAGCGGCTGCTGGTGAACTGCGCGGGCATCGGCACGGCGGGGCGGATTGTCGGCCGCGACGGACCGCTGAAGCTGGCGGCGTTCGAGCGCGTGATCCGCGTCAATCTGATCGGCACGTTCAACATGCTGCGGCTGTCGGCGGCGGCGATGAGCGACCTCGAGCCGCTGGATGACGGCGAGCGGGGGTTGATCGTCAACACCGCCTCGATCGCGGCGTATGAGGGGCAGGTGGGGCAGGCGGCGTATGCGGCATCGAAGGGTGGGGTGGCGAGTTTGACCCTGCCGGCCGCGCGCGAGCTGGCGCGGGCCGGCGTGCGGGTGGTGACGATCGCGCCGGGGTTGTTCGAGACCCCGATGCTGGCGGGTCTGCCGCCCGAAGTACAGCAGAGCCTGGCGGCGGGCGTGCCGTATCCGCCGCGGCTTGGCCGGCCGGAGGAGTACGCCGCGCTGGTGCAGCACATTGCCGATAATAGGTTCTTGAACGGGGAGGTGATCCGACTGGACGGCGCGCTGCGCATGCCACCGCGGTAGCCGGGGGGCTTCGGTCTCCCCCTCCCCCTGGCGCAAAGGGGGGCGGACATCCCGCGAGCAAGGCCCCGGGAACGCTCCCCCGCCGCTCTCCCAAGCGGAGGAACTGCTTTTTCGTCGCTCGGCCGATTGACCGAAGTCGTGGAACGATCGATCAATCGCTGCGCAATCGTTCGATCCCCTCGCCGCCGCACCTCGCGAGGGCCGGTGGCGGGAACCGCGTGATGGACCAGTTCTCCGATACAAATCAGCCGCGGCGGGCAGCCAAGGTGGAACCGCTCGAACGCGAAACCATCAACCGGGTCGCATGGCGTCTGGTGCCGCTGCTGATGCTCGGTTATTTCTGCGCCTATCTCGACCGTGTGAATGTCGGCTTTGCCGGGCTGACGATGAACAAGGCGCTTGGGTTCTCCGATGCCGTGTTCGGCTTCGGCGGCGGCGTGTTCTTCATTGGCTATTTCCTTGCGGAAATCCCGAGCAACCTGATGCTCAACAAGGTCGGTGCGCGCAAATGGATCGCCCGCATCCTGTTCACCTGGGGCATCATCTCCGGCCTCACCGCCTTCGTCTGGAACGACTACAGCTTCTACGGTGCCCGCTTCCTGCTGGGACTGGCGGAGGCCGGGTTCTATCCTGGTATCGTGCTGTACCTGACCTGGTGGTTCCCGTCCTATTACCGCTCGCGCATGATGGCGATCTTTCAGTCGGCGAGCGTGATTTCATTGATCATCGGCCCGCCTGTGTCAGCCTGGCTGCTGGCGCTAGACGGCACGTGGGGCCTGCAAGGCTGGCAGTGGTTGTTCCTGATCGAGGCGCTGCCGCCGCTCATCATGTGCGTCGTCACCTGGTTCCTGCTGACCGATCGGCCGCACGAGGCGCACTGGCTGCGGCCTGAGCAGCGCGACTGGCTGCAGGCTCGCATCGATTCCGAAGTGACGCAGCGCGAAACGGTGCGCCGCTTCGAATTCTGGGAGACGATGCGACACCCTCGCGTCTGGCTGCTCACTCTGGTGTATTTCGGCCAGAACGTTGCGAACTATGGGCTGCTGTTGTTCCTGCCGACGCTGATTAAGTCTTTCGGCGTGTCAACGCGGGCAACGGGATGGCTCAGCGCGCTGCCGTTCGTTTTCGCGGCGATGGCAATGATTTATTGGGGTCTGCGCTCGGACTCTAGCGGCAACCGCATCATGTATGTCGCCTCGGCCTGCGCGCTGACTGCGGCGGGGTTGGGAGCGGCAGCGTTCATCGGCACCGGACATCCGGTGTGGATGATGGTGGCGATCATTCTGGGGGTGATGGGCCAGCAGTCGATCGCACCGACCTTCTGGCCGCTGCCGACGGCCATGCTGTCGGGCGTGGCCGCGGCAGGCGGCATCGCGCTGATCAATTCCGTTGGCAACCTGGGCGGATTCCTCGGACCCTATATGTACGGCCTCATCAAGGAGGCCACCGGCGGTCACAACACGATCGCGCTGCTCGCGTTGGCCTGCGCGCCGCTGATCTGCACGATCATCCTGCTGGCGCTGGGGCATGACCGGCGGCTGGAGCACATTCCGGCAGATGCGTAGGAACGGAGTAGCATCTCGCCGTGCGGCACGAGAGGTCCTGCCGCGAAGGGCCAAGGGTGACGCGCGGAACGCAGGTTTGGGCCGGGCAGTTGGTCGCTCACCCCGCACTGTGCGGCGAGTTCTCCGGCAATGTTGGAACGGTCTTTGTTATCTCGGCCTGGGCACGACATCACGAAAGAGCCGTTGCAGACTTATGTTCATCGGCTCGGGCCGCAACCCAGGCGGTACTGCCCAGCCAATCAGGTCCGTAATCCCGCATTAGCAACTGAACGGCTCGCCCCGAATCGGGCGGGAAAAACTGGCCCTTTCCACCGCCCTCGCGCCCGCGGTCTCGACATTCTGGCGAACAACGGCGGTATCAGGTCGCTTGACCAGCACATGGCCTGACCGTCAGGGCCTTGCGTGGGCATTCCAGATTGCGCCGCGCGAGTCGGCTCCCTCTTTGATCGCCATCGCTGATCATTTCAACCGGCAGCTACTGTTGGAAGTCAACGTGCCGAAGGCCGATCTGTCGGATCGAACAGAATTCCGAAAGGCGTTCAGTTCAATTCCTTCACCGGCCTCGCAGGAGAGGCAAACATGGCTATCGGGAGTTTCTCCGTTGTTTCTGCTCCGGTCTCGATCCACTGCGCCAGGATGTGCCCCCATCGCGACAGTTGGATGTCGTCGGCGGGCTGAATCCAGCGGCAATCGGTGCAGAGCTTCTTGTCGGGCCCGCACGGGCAGCCACCCGCGCCCCGCATCGTCCGTGACCAGGCGTGAGCGAATGGTGCCGACCCGTTTCGTGTCGGGATCGCGACCGCTCGCGACAAGCGGCGCGCGCCATGGATCCAACTGATGTTGTCCAGAACTGCAAGGTCTTCTGCCAGCCGACCCGGACGGTTGAACGGCAGAAGACAGACGGCGCAAGAAAAACGCACGTGTTGGGCGCGCGCCGCCAGTGCGCCAGCAACCGGAATCCAGGGCGGCAGATAACCGTCGTCGAAGAAATGATGCTCGGTGAACCACACCAGATCGGGGCCGAGGCCGTCGAGCCACGCGACCTGGCCCATGATCGCGGCATACCGGCTTGGATCATCCATGCCAGTCGCCGACGTGTTGCGGAAATCATAGACCGGTCCGACGCGCTGATGTGGTGGCACGCCATCACCGCCCCTGGTCAGGCCGAGGTTGCGGTCGGGCCGCCCTCTCAACAGATATCCGACCGCTTCGGCGGATGGTCCGGCTGGGAATCACCTCGGGTGCGAAGAGCGTGGCGACCACGACGAAGGATTGTATTGATCCGTGCCGCATCCATCAGCCAAGCAGCGCAGGACGATGCCTCTCCGTCATGCACCTTGTGATATATGGGCACGGTGCGAGACGCACGAGCTGAACCGATGCCGCCGCGAAGCCGCGGCTGTGCCATGACATCCGACTGCTCTCTCAGCTACTCTGGGCAATGCGAGCCGAAGGAGGACGCCATGCCATTCGATGAAACCGGAGGAGGACGCCCGGGACGCCGCCCCTCGACCAACGTACTCGGCGGTGTGCTGGAAAGCTGCTCCGTGCGACCGCTCACCGGTTTCTTCCGCAATGGCTGCTGCGACACCGCACCGGAGGATGTCGGTAGTCACACGGTATGTGCTGTGATGACGGACGAATTCCTGGCGTTCAGCAAGCGCTCGGGCAACGATCTGTCGACGCCGCGGCCGGAATTCGGCTTCGACGGATTGAAGGCGGGCGACCGCTGGTGCCTGTGCGCGCCACGCTGGCAGGAAGCGCTGGAGGCCGGTCAGGCACCACGGGTCGTTTTGCGTGCGACGGAGGCCGGGGCGCTGCGCTGGTGTGATCTGGCGGATCTGAAGCGATTGGCGATCGATCTGGATTGACGTTGCAGGTGTCTTCGCGAGGAGCGTCGCGACGACGCAGGTCCTGCGGGCGCCCGTTGCGGCGCTAGGCTGCTGGCAGTGATCCGGCCCCGGCTGCCCGACCGATGTCGTGGTAGTCGAACCCGGCCTGACGCATCGCCGCCGGGTCATAAACGTTGCGCATGTCCACCACGACGTGCCCACGCATTGCGTCGCGCAACCGCACGGGATTCAGCGCGCGGAATTCGTTCCATTCGGTGATCAGCACCAGGGCGTCGGCGCCGGCGGCGGCGTCCAGCGCATCACGACAATACGTCACGCTCTCGGGCAGCACCGCGCGCGCCTGCTGCATTCCCTCCGGATCGAACGCGCGGATCGTTGCGCCGTGGCCCACCAGCCGCGAGACGATCGATAGCGATGGCGCGTCGCGCATATCGTCGGTCTCGGGTTTGAACGTCAGCCCGAGCACACCGATGGTTTTACCGCGCACGCTGCCTCCGCACGCGGCGATGACGCGTGTCGCCATGCCGGACTTGCGCGCGTCGTTCACCGCGACGGTGGTCTCCACAAGCCGCGACGGCGCGCCGCAGTCCTGCGCAGTGCGCACCAGCGCGAGCGTGTCCTTGGGGAAGCACGACCCGCCATAGCCCGGTCCCGGGTGCAGGAACTTGCGACCGATGCGACCGTCGAGGCCGATGCCGCGGGCCACGTCATGCACGTCGGCACCGACCTTCTCGCACAGATCGGCGATTTCGTTGATGAACGTGACCTTCATCGCCAGAAAGGCATTGGCGGCGTATTTGGTCAGCTCGGCGGTTTCCAGGCCAGTGAACACGATCGGCGCCTCGATCAGATAGAGCGGCCGGTAGAGCTGGCGCAGAATGTCACGTGCGCGGTCGGACTCAGTGCCGATCACCACGCGGTCCGGGCGCATGAAATCGCCGATCGCGTTGCCCTCGCGCAGGAATTCGGGGTTGGAGGCGACATCGAAATCGAGGTCTGGTCGGACGTTGCGGACGATTTCCTGAATGGCGCGGCCGGTGCCGACCGGGACAGTCGATTTGGTGACAATTACCGCATAGCCGGTTAGCGACCGGGCGACCTGTTCTGCGGCGGCGTAGACGTAGCTGAGGTCCGCGTGGCCATCGCCGCGGCGCGTGGGCGTACCAACGGCGATAAACACCGCCTCGGTACCGCGGACGGCCGCAGGCAGGTCGGCCGTGAAGGCCAAGCGGCCGGCGGCGACATTTTCCGCCACGAGCTTGTCGAGGCCGGGCTCGTAGATCGGCATGCGTCCTTCGTGCAGCGCCGCGAGCCTGCCCGGATCGGCTTCGGCGACACAGACCTCGGTGCCGAATTCCGCGAAGCAGGCGGCTGAGACAAGTCCGACGTAGCCGCCGCCAATCATCGCAATGCGCATGTGTGTCCCCCTACACCGCGCCCGCGCTGCGCGCGGGAGCGGTCGCCGAGCGTAGCGACGCGAGTGAGCGACGTTACGCACTTAGCCGGCGTGCGTTAGGCTTCTCACCCTCGAGGCTTCGCGTCTTGCCTTCCCCGCAACGCGGGAAAGGTCCTTCCTTCCTATCCTAAATCGAAAGTCCTTCTGTAATCGGTGCGATCCCGCATGGGAAGCTGCACTTGATGTTCTGCCAGGCGGGACGCTGCGCGTGGGCGCTGAATTTGCCGAGGCTGTTGGCGCTGAGACCCTGGTGTCGAGGGAACTGCGCCTGTCGGTCGGTGTCCGTCTTGTGGGAGACGGCCCAACCACATTGCACCAGCGTGGTTTCAGCCACGGCGCGCCCTTGCGCATCCGGCAGGGCGGCGTTTGGCGCCGCCTTGATCCGGCGCCGCACCAGGGTGAGCCGCTGATCCGGATCCGGCCCACCGCCGATCAGCGTTTCCAGCCCGGCGCAGCGCGGACGAGGGATCTCCATCTCTGCGCGCCTCCGGCTGCTCGCCAGCGCAGGGCACGGGGGATGGAAACTCTGAATGGCGTGGTTGCGGCCCTCACGGCCCGTGGCGACGATCGCGGGTGCTTCGGGTGCCTCTCGGTCCAACGAGTCCCCGGCCTCGTTCGCACCCCATAGAGAGGGCCGACCACGGCGCCAGCGGCCGCGACGGCTTCGCTAGGAGTTCCGATCCGCGGCGGAGCGGCAATTCAGTGGGGAACTAATACCGATACAGCTCGTGTTTGAACGGACCGTTAACGCCGACCCCGATATACGCCGCCTGCTCCGGCGACAGCTTTGTCAGTTTCGCCCCGACCTTCGCCAGGTGCAGCGCCGCCACCTTCTCGTCCAGCTGCTTCGGCAGCGTGTACACGTTGCGCTCGTACTTCCCCGCCGGCGCGCTGAACAATTCGATCTGCGCCAGCACCTGGTTGCTGAAACTGGCGCTCATCACGAAGCTGGGGTGGCCGGTCGCATTCCCCAGATTCACCAGCCGTCCTTCCGAGAGCACGATCAGCCGCTTGCCGTCGGGAAACACCACTTCGTCCACCTGCGGCTTCACGTTCTCCCACTTGTAGTTGCGGAGCGCCTCAATCTGGATTTCCGAATCGAAGTGCCCGATGTTGCAGACGATGGCGCGGCTTTTCATCCGTCGCATGTGATCCAGCGTGATCACATCGATATTGCCCGTTGCCGTCACGAAGATGTCGCCGATCGGTGCGGCATCGTCCATCGTGGTGACCTGATACCCCTCCATCGCCGCCTGCAGCGCGCAGATCGGATCGACTTCCGTCACCATCACCCGGCAGCCGGCATTGCGCAGTGAGGCGGCCGAGCCTTTACCCACGTCGCCAAAGCCGTTCACAACGGCGACCTTGCCGGCCATCATCACGTCGGTGCCGCGGCGGATTCCATCCACCAGCGATTCACGGCACCCATACAGGTTGTCGAATTTCGACTTGGTGACGCTGTCGTTCACGTTGATCGCCGGCGTCAGCAGCTTGCCGTCGCGCGCCATATCGCGCAGGCGATGCACGCCGGTTGTGGTTTCCTCAGAAATGCCGCGCACGTCCTTCAGCATCTGCGGGTGTTTCTGGTGCATCAGCAGCGTCAGGTCACCGCCATCATCGAGGATCATATTCGGCGTCCAGCCGTTCGGGCCATGCACCGTTTGCTCGATGCACCACCAGAACTCGTCCTCGGTCTCACCCTTCCAGGCGAACACCGGCACGCCGCGGGTGGCGATCGCCGAGGCGGCGTGGTCCTGCGTGGAGAAGATGTTGCACGACGACCAGCGCACCGTCGCACCAAGCGCCTGCAACGTCTCGATCAGCACGGCGGTCTGCACCGTCATATGCAGGCAGCCGGCGATTCGGGCGCCTCCGAGGGGCTTGGACGCGCCGTATTCCGCACGGATTGCCATCAGGCCGGGCATTTCCTCCTCGGCCATGGCGATTTCCTTGCGGCCCCAGTCGGCCAGCGCGATATCCTTCACCTTGTAGTCCTGGCCAGCCATCGGTCGTGCTCTCCTGTCCAATCGACCGAGGTATATAAAGACATCTGCATATTTGCAATACGGTTCCCGACTGGATTGAGGCCAGCAACCCGACGCCAGTGGCGCCACATGGCGACTGCCGCGCCACCCCTGGACACCTGCCAACGCGCCTGCATCCTGTGGCCGCTCGCACGCAATCCACGGAGCCCCGCCGATGAACGCGCTGACCGAGACCGCCCCGCTCCGTCCCCCGATCGACGGTCCCTCCGCCTGGTTCGGCCCCGACCTCGCGCAGCGCCCGGAGCAATGGACCTACCACCTGTCGCCCGCCGATATCGCCGAGATCGGCGCCGCCACTGCGGCTGTTCAGGCCCGCAGCCTCGACATCGCCGACATCAAGCGCGCCGACTTCGCGTTGCCCGCGCTCGGCGCGACGCTCGACCGCCTGCGCAATGACGTACTGAACGGCCGCGGCTTTGTCCTGGTGCGAGGTCTACCGGTGCAGGACCGCCCGATCGCCGACGTTGCCACCGCTTACTGGGGCATCGGCACATATTTTGGTAATGCGCGCTCGCAGAACGCCAAGGGTCATGTGCTCGGCCACGTCCGCGATCTCGGTCTTTCGTCGAAAGATCCGAACGTCCGCATCTACCAGACCACCGAGCGGCAGAACTTCCATACCGACTCCTGCGATATCGTGTCGCTGCTCTGTTTGAAGACCGCGAAGTCGGGTGGGCTGTCGTCGCTCACCAGCTCGATGACGGTCTATAACGAAATGGCCCGACGCCGCTCGGATCTCGTGCGGCGCCTGTTCCAGCCGATGCCGACCGACCGCCGCGGCGAGGTGCCGGATGGGAAGCAGCCATGGTTCGCAACGCCGATCTACAACGACTATGCCGGCTACCTGTCGGCAATCTACGCCCCGCATTACGTGCGCTCATCGCAACGTTTCCCGTCAGCGCCGCGCCTGAGTGCGCAAGACGTCGCGGCATTGGACTACTTCGATCGCCTGGCGGAAGATCCCGCACTTCGCCTCGACATGGAATTCCGCCCCGGCGACATGCAATTCGTGCACAACCACACCATCCTCCATGACCGCACCGCGTTCGAGGACTGGCCCGAACCGGAACGCAAACGGCATCTGCTGCGGCTTTGGCTCGCCGCTCCCGGCGCGCGTCCGCTGCCGCCAGCTTACGCGGAACGCTACGGCAGCGTGGAAGTCGGCAATCGCGGTGGCATCATTTGCAAAGGCACCCGCCTGCACGCTCCGCTCGAAGCGGTCTAGCCAATTTGGTCATTGCGAGTCCGTCACCGGCTGAGTGACCGAGCTGCGTGCCGATGACACGCGCAGACAATCGCAATCCCGGCGAAGACCGGGCCCGATGCGGGCCGCAAACCGAGTTGAGGGCACGCGATGGGTTCCGCCTTTCGCCTCGGTGAGCACGGGTGCAACGGCACAGCTTCGCACGCGATATACGATCGATCGCTCAGCATCCTTGTGATTTGCAAGCGCCGCGGGAATCAGCGCGTTATCGTCGGGGTGACCGCGATGCGAGAGGGCTCATGGACGATACTTTCTACAACGGGGACCACGACCGGGAATCGCGGATCCGCGAATGTGCCTATCATCTGTGGGCGTCCAACGGCAAACCACACGGGCGCGACGTCGAGTTCTGGCACCGCGCACGTCAAATAATCGCCGAGCAGGACGAAGATCCGCCGGCACCGGCCAAAGCGCAAAATCAGGCTGCGCCGGCCGCTGTCGCCGCACCCGCCGCGCGCCGTCGCAGACCGACAACGCTGCGGAAGCCAAAGTCTTCGTGAAGCCGCGATCCGACCGGCCGCGACGCCTCAAGGTCGTGTGACGGCCGGAACGGTTCATTCCTGCGCGGCGTTTCGGCGCAACGCAAATGAACCCGCAGGAGCGGCAATTCCATGCTCAGACTCGCCTTGTTTTTCCTGGTCGTGTCGATCATTGCAGCTGTGTTCGGCTTTGGCGGTATCGCCGCCGCGTCTGCCGCCGTCGCCCGCACTCTGTTCTTTATCTTCATCGTGATTTTCGTGGTTCTGCTGATCGGCGGCCTGATAGCCGGCAGTACATTATGGTAGCGATATTTACCGGACGGCATATTTAATAATTGCATCCTCGGCACCGGATCGCGCATAGTTCCTGCCACGATGAACCGCGGGGCCGCGATCCGGCACTGTTTTGTCGTCAAAATCTAAGAACCGGACGTTCTCTGCCAGACCGGATCCTGGTTCTGCCCGACTGAGAGGGAGGCGGGAATGACCACGGTTGCGGCGATCCTGAAACACAAGGGCTATCAGGTCACGGCGGTCGATCCGACGGCAACGATCGCGCAGGTGGCTGAAGTGCTATCCACGCGCCGTATCGGCGCGGTGCTGATACTCGATCGGACTGAACAATTGCTCGGCATTGTCAGCGAGCGCGACGTCGTGCGCAGCCTCGCGGCGAACGGTGCGCACACCCTGCAAATGACCGCAGGGCAGCTGATGACGCGCGCGATTCAGGTGGTGCAACCGGCGACGACAGTGGAAGAGGCCATGGCGATGATGACCGCCGGGCGGTTCCGCCATCTGCCCGTGCTGGAGCACGACGTCCTGGTCGGGCTGATCAGCATCGGCGACGTCGTGAAGGCGCGCATCATGGAGCAGGAGAGCGAAGTCGACAGCCTGAAGGCATATGTGGCGGGCGCGGCCTGAGCTCAGCTCGCGCCGCCCTGCCATACCGGCTTCCCAAGATTGAGGTCCCGCGGCTTTGTTGCGGCGCCGGTTAGGCTGCCCGCTGCGCCGCCGACTAGCGCGCCCACCAGCATGCCCGGCGGGCCGCCGATAATGCCGATGACGGCGCCAGTCGCCGCGCCCGTTGCGGCGCCGCCTGCTGTCCGACCGGGTTGGGTTTGGCCGCAGGCGGTCAGCAGCAGTGCTGAACCAAATACCGCCAAGACTGGATATTGCCGCATCTTGCCTCGCTTGCGTTGGCGACACGATCCCGGGACCCCATCCTTTGTTCACGGCGGGGCCCGCGGTCCCGCCGTGAACGAAGGAGGCAGGCCGACGATGGTTCGCCGCTCCGATTCCCTGCAATGAAAGAATCCGCCACTGCGGCGGTGCCTAAACGCAATTTTCCGCCAGCCAATGGGTCAGCACCGCGGTGCCGGCGAGGAAATCATCCAGCGCCATCGCCTCGTGCGGATTGTGGCTGCCGTTTTCGTTGCGGACGAAAATCATGCCCATCGGCACGCCGGCCGCGGCGAACGCCGCCGCATCGTGCGAAGCAGGGCTGCCCAGTTCCAGTACTGCCGTACCTAACGCCGCGGCGCCTTTGATCAGCGCCACCTTGATCGCCGGATCGACCGGCCCGACCGCCGCGCCTGCCTTTGCGCCACGGTGGAAACCCACCCCGCGGCGCTGCTCGATCCCAGCGATCAACGCATCGACCTGATGTTCCAGATCGGCCAGCACCGCTTCATCGTAAGCGCGGACATCCAGGCTGAAGTGAAACGCACCGGGCACGATCGTGAGGCCGTGTGCCTGCACATCGGTGTGGAAGCGGCCGAGCGTGGCGGCCATCGGCACACCGCGTGTCTCATGCTCTTCCCAGATGCGGTCGAGGCCAATGGCGAATTCCGCACCGGCGATCGCGGCATCGCGGCGAAACCGGCGCGGCAGGCCGACGTGATCATGGCGGCCTTCGATCACCGCGTCCGGATAACGGAAATTTCCTGGAATGCCTGTGCAGATTCCGACGGCCTTGCCCGCTTCGACCAGACTCGGCGCTTGCTCGATATGCAGCTCGAGATAGGCGCGCAGCCGCGCCGGGTCGAGGAACCGTTTGCCCGCACGCAGCGCATCCGGATCACCGCCGCATGCCGCGATATGCTCGGCCAGCGTGCGGCCGTTGTCGATGCGCAGAACGTTCATCGCGCCCTCCGGCAGCGTGCCCAACGCGCCGCGGCTACCGATATAGGAGACCTGGAACCAGATGCTCTCCTCAGCGCGGATGCCCATGACGGTGATGTCGAAGGCAGGTTGCAGGCCAAGCTCTTGCAGCGCCGCCAGCGCCACGAGACCCGCGACCACGCCGGCGGCGCCATCGAAGTTGCCGCCATGCGGCACCGAATCGAGGTGTGATCCGATAATGACTGCCGGGGCGACGCGGTCCCGGCCGGGCCGCGTCATGTAAAGATTCGCTGCCGCATCGCGCGCGAGCACCAGGCCGAGGCGTTCGGCGGCCGCGGCCATGCTCTCGTGGGCGCGTTGCTCACCGGGGCCGTACGGATCGCGCGTGACGCCTGGGTCATCGAGTCCGTCGCGCCGAAGCTGATCGAACAGGGACGCAGCGAGATCACGCTGCGCCGCCACCGCGTCGCGAAGTGCGGCAGCGTCGCGAATGAGGTTCATGATCGCGGCGCGTTTGTCATTGCGAGGCACCAAGAGCCGACACGATCCAGGCCGGAGTTTGCTTCGCCACGGCGTGCCCCGCAATGACATACGAGGCTTCGCTGGCCATCACGGCGGAAGCGGTTGCTCTGGCGGGTGTGGCGGCATCACCCCGAGAACGGCAGGTCCGGATCAGTCACTTCGTCCGGCACAGCAAATCCGCGCAGTGCTGGGATGTCGTGCAGGATGACGCGCGAGCCGTGCGTCTCCACGCCGACATTACGCAGCGCGGCAAACGCGCGCGAGAGGTTCTCTTGTCGGCAGCCGAGCCGCGCGGCGAGCAAGCGCTTGTCGAACGGCAGGCGGAAGCGGGCGGTGGTTGCCTCCGGGTCCTCGGCCAGAGCGAGCAGGTAGCAGCCGAGGCGCTGCGCTGCGGTGCGCAGCTTGAGATCCTGCACCTGCCGGACCAGCGAGCGGAAATTGACCGCCTCGGCGTGCAGCAGAGAGTTGGCCAGACCGACTTCGCGCTCGAGCAAGTCGTGCAGGCCCACGGCGTCGATCAGGATCACGCGGGCCGACGATATGGTGCGCGCCGTCATGAGGTAGGG
>JASHVB010000390.1 GCA_030039695.1 Acetobacteraceae bacterium | reverse complement strand
TCGAGCTTGTGGCGAATGGTCTGGCCGCGCGACAGCAGATTGCCGGGCGTGAACGTGTCTTCATGCGGCTTCTGGCCGATCACGTGGCTGGCGGGCAGAATCTTGATGCAACCCATCGCCGGCGTTGAATCGGTCAACGCAATCCACGCGGTGATCTGCTCTGCCGGCTCCAGGCCAAAATACGTGCCGTCCTGATGCCAGGAGACATGCGACGGTTCATGCGGCTCCTTGAGCCACGACGTGAGATGATAGATCAGGATGTTCGGGCCGATGATGCTCTCGACCGCGTCGAGTACCTTCGGATGGCGCACCAGTTCGTCCATCCACCTGAACAGCAGATGGGATTTTGATCGGACGAGGTTGGGAAGCTTGCCGAAGGTATCGCCCTGTTCTCGCTCGAACGCTTCAAGCCGACCGCAGAAATAGCGGACCTCGTCGGCGGTCAGGCAATCGAGCGGAAACAGGAATCCGTCGTGGCGATATTTTGCGACTTGCTCTGGTGACAGGCTGGCGGGCATGGGAGGAGGCTCCTGGCTCGCTGGCATTCTTGCTGCTGTGGCATAGGGCGGGCAAGCGCCGGTTAGGGACGCATGGCGGCGCACGTCAGCGGCAGGCTGCCGCTGCCAGAGACCACGGATTGCGCTAAGATGCTGACCTGTCACAGACACCGAGGAATTCCGGGATTGATGACTCAGGAATCCAGCCCGCCGCCCGAGGTGGGTCGGCCGTTCCCTGACGATGGCCTCCTAGCGGTTCTCGATGCCACGCCGGCAATGGTGCGTGGTCTGGACGGAACGGTCACGTCCTGGACCAGCGGGGCCGAGCGCCTCTACGGTTGGGCGCGTAGCGATGCGGTCGGCCGCGTCGCGCATGAACTCCTGCGTACGGTCTTTCCGCAGCCCTGCGAGGCGATCCAGGCAGAACTGTTCGCTGCCGGACATTGGCACGGTGACCTGACCCGGCGCGCACGTGATGGCCGCAGGCTGCGCGTGGCCGCTCACTGGCTTCTACAAACTGACGCGGCGGGTCAGCCGGCGCGGATCATTGAAATCGGCACCGACATCACAGCGCACTTGCAGGCTGATACTGAAATGCGCCGGCTTGCAGCAATCGTCGAATCGTCCAGTGATGCCATCGTCGGGAAGGACCTCAACGGTATCGTCACATCCTGGAACCGCGCCGCTGAAGCGATGTTCGGCCATCAGGCAGAGGAAATGCTCGGCCGCCCCATCGTTGTACTGTTTCCGCCGGACCGGGTAGACGAAGAGAATGCGATCATCGATCGCGTTCGGCGCGGCGATTCGGTGGAACACTACGACACCGTCCGGCAGCGCAAGGACGGCACGCAAATTCCGGTATCGGTAAGCGTCGCGCCGATCCGCGACGAGTCCGGCAGAGTGATCGGCGCCTCCAAGATCGTCCGCGACCTGAGTGAACGGCAGGAGCAAGAGCGTCACTTCCGCGAAGTGCAGGCGCAATTGTTCCACGCGCAGCGCCTCACCGAACTGGGCCAGCTGGTGTCCACGCTGGTGCACGAGGTCAACCAGCCGCTGTCCGCGATCGGCAATTATACCAGCGCCAGCCGCCGCTTGCTTGGCGCCAACAACGCGCAGGCGGCCAGCATCGCGCTGGACAAAATCGCCGAGCAAGCGGAACGGGCGTACCAGATCATCCAGAGGCTGCGTAACTTCGTCCGTGGTGGCGCGACGGACCGACGCGCCGAGGATCTGGGCACCGTCATTAATGAGGCGGTCGCGCTGGCCGCCTCTAGTCTCACGGCCACCGGTGTGCGGGTGGGCACGCGTTTCGACCCGGCGGCCAGCCTGGTGTCGGCGGACCGAGTGCAGATTCAACAGGTTTTGTTCAACCTGGTACGCAATGCGGCAGAAGCCATGCACGACGCGCCGCGCCGCGAACTGCTCATCGCCACGACGTCTGACGGCAACGAGCAGATCGAAGTCAGTGTCGCCGATACCGGCCCCGGACTTCCCCCGGAAACGCGCGCGCACTTGTTCGAGCCATTCTTCACAACCAAAGGCACCGGCATGGGAATCGGGCTGTCGGTCTGTCGCTCGATCGTGTTGGCGCATGGCGGCCGGCTGTGGGCCGAGGACAATCCTGCCGGGGGAACGGTATTCCGCTTCACCCTGCCCCGCGCTCGGGAGGAGGATGCGGCTCCGACGCTCCGATAGCCGCGTTTGTCAGAACCGGGCCTTGATCCGTCCGTCGGGAGCGAGTTCTCCGGTTGAACTGGCGAGCGCACGCAGATCGTTGGCTGACAGGACCAGGTTGGCCTGGCCGCCACAATCGTCTGCGCCCTTGGCAGTGTGCTCACCGGCCCAATGTACACGGTAGAGGGGCGCAGACGCCTGCGACTCCCGAGCCTCGACCACCAGGCTGCCGCCGTCGGCGCGCATCACCTGCGGGCTGAGGACGCAAGTATGGTTGGCTGGCGCGGCAGCGAACGCCACCTTCATCGGGTCCTGGTCGATGCCGGCGCCGGTCGAGCGGAACGTAACCATGTCGCCGACGGCCGGCCCCTCGGCAAAGATATGCAGGATCGTGATAATTTCGAGCGAGCCAAGGGCTACGGCGATGAGCACGCAGCCGGCCAACAGGGCTGACATCGCGCCATCGTTGGCTGGGTGCGGCCTCCAACTTCCGGGCTTCATTTCGTCTTCGATCCAGTTTCGTTACATACCATGCGACAGCGATATTGACGCTCCCTTCGCAGTTGCAGCATCACGAAGCCGCGAGAAACAGGCCTGTGGGCGCGGGGCTGATGCGCAGGATATGCAAGGCAAGCGGAACGATACGACTGGCTCTGCTTGCGGGAGAGCAACGCATGCGAGACCCTCCCCTACCCCTGCCGCCAAGCGGAGGAATGGGGTGGCTAGCGCGTCATGTCCCGGGCGATGGCAATGACGCGGTAGGCCTCGTGCCACAAACGGTATTCTTCCAGCCGATCCACCGGTGCCCAGACCGCCTCGGACACGTCGGAGGCGGGCACCGGCTCACCCGATTCCCAGCGGCCAGCGAAATCGAGAATCGTGTAGTGGAACTGGACGCGCCCGGAGGCATCGCGGCGGATGTTGTCCACGTGCGCCGCGAAATGTAACTTGCCGACGGTAACGCCTGTCTCCTCGAGCAGCTCGCGCCGGCCAGCTTCCTCCGCTGTCTCGCCGACCTCCTGCGCGCCACCCGGCAGGCTCCAAGTTCCGACATTCGGCGGCTTGCCGCGGCGGACGAGCAAGACGCTGTCGCCCTTCAGCACGATCACGCCGACGCCGACCATGGGCCGGGTTGGGTATTCGCGGTCACTCACGGCTTTGCAGCGGCCGGAGCCGAAGCACTCGGCTTTGCCGGCGACGGCACGACCAGATTGCTCAGGGTGGGCACCAGCGACGTCCGCTTCCAGGATCCCAAATGATAGGTCCAGCCGCTGACCAGCGCCTCCAGCCGCGCCGCCTCCGGTTTCGCCTTATCCGCGCCGGTCACGGTGAAGCGGACCGCAATGTCGCCTTCCCCGGCCGGCGTCAGCGGGTCCGTCGGCCACTGGAACACCTGCGCCGTCACCGTCAACCCATCCATGGTGGTGAACACCGAACTCCCGAGTGGATTGCCGGGGAGGGACCCGCTGCGCTGCACGTCCTCGAAGGTCAACAGCTCCAAAGCGCGCGCGACATCCTCCACCTTGTAGGTGTCCAGCTCCGGATGCTGCGCCGGCGCGACCAGGGAGAAGTTGTCGCCGGATCTGTCGAATTCCAGCGTCTCCGACGGATGGGACACGGTGACCTTGGTGATCTGGCTGTGGTCGATGTTCATGATGTCCCGATCCAGCCAGAGTTGCGGATCGGCGTCCACCTCCAGGTGCCCTTCGGCCAGCCAACTCTGCTTGTCGCGCGGCCGGCGCACATAGACCTGCTCCGGTGCATTGCCCGCCGTGCTGGTGCGCGTGTGGCCGACGATCAGTGCGAGGATGACTTTGCCGGACCCGTCCAGAATGCGAAGCACGTCGGAATTGGATTCTTTGGCGTTCGCACTCTCCACACCGAGCGTCGCGTACTCTGACGGTTCGGATGTGCGCGGCTCAACCAGCCGCAGCTCTGTCAGCGCCGTCAGCATCGACCTTAGCTTCGCCTCTTGCACCGGGTAACCGCCGCGATCCATGAGGCCCCAATGGTCGCCATCACGAGCGATCGTCAATGTCTTGCCGTGATGCTCCACCTCGATGCGTGCAACGTTCTGCAGCTTCGAGGCCAGATCCGGGAACATCAGCTTGCCGGCATAGACCGACTTCTGCTCGCGGGGGACGCTGGCCGGACCTAGATACCAGCCACCAACCAGAGCGATGACGCCCAGGATGACCAGCACTGTGAGCGTGCGTGTACTCATGCTCGTGCCTTTGCACGTCGCCGGTTGCGCCACATGCCGAGCACGATTGCCGCCACCGTCAGCACCGCCGGCACCAGCACGATGTCGAATATGCGCAGCTCATCCTCCAGATGGTCGATGTTGCGGTTGAGATCGTACTGCACGGTGCGCAATTGCTCGCGCGTCTCCAGGATGTCCTTGCGCGCCGCCTCGATCTGCGCGCGCTGCGCTGGTGTGATAATCGCCTGCATGTTGGCGGCCTCTTCCATCTCGCCGCCACTGTTGCCCTGTCGCAGCGTGGTCAACTGCCTCTGCACGGCATCCAGATGGTCCTGCAGGCGATGTTCGGTCTGGCGGAACTGCGCCTCGGCCTGTTCCTGCATCTGGTCCACCAGAGTAAACGGCCGACTGGAATCGCCGCGCGCCCGCAGCCCGATCAGCGCATTGCCGCCGGCGAGCGTATCGATCAGGTTGGCAACGAACGGTCCGTTGTCGCTGAATGGCAGCCCGGTCTGCTGCCCGAAGAAGTCCGAGACACGCACCCAGAACCGATCGGCCAGAACGTCGGAATCAGCGACCACGACCAGGTTCGCCGGGCCTTTGGTCTGCGCGATGTAGGCGGGGAAGTCTGTCGGTCGCGTCTGGCCCTTCGGCTCCGGCGGCGGGCCGGTAAACGCGGAATGCAGCACGCCGTGGATGCGCGCGGCGATCACGCGAGGTATGCCGGATGGCTTGAAGGCCGCCAGGATCTTTGTCGGATCTGGCATCTTCACTTCATCGACCGGAATCAGCGCCGATTCCGGCGACGACGTAAGCAGTGGGGTAAAATCGATCTTCGCGCCGGGTGCCTTGGCGATGAACCCAGGTGAGGCGACTGTCACCTGCTGCAGATCAGCCGTCGCGGGATCGGTGCGATTGATGCCGTCGCGAATATTGAACCACGCGACATAGTTGACGGCCTGCGCGCTGTCGTCCGGGCTGGCACGTACGCGCCACGCGCCGGTCAGGTCGCCGACGACCTCGTTGGGATTGAACGCGATACCCCAGGATTTGAAGAGCTTTTCGAGGTCGGACTGAGCGTCCCCGGCCGGCATACCGGACGGGTTCTGCTGCGCGGCCATCACCTCGCTCCACGGATCGACCATGACCATGAGGCGTCCGCCGCGCATGACGAACTGGTCGATCGCGTATTGCGTCGTAACCGGGAGGTGTTGCGCCTGGGCGACGAGCAGCACCTGGATATCGGGGTCGATCACCTGCGCGTCCAGCGGCACGGTCTTCACCGTGTTGGTCTGCCGCAGCAACTCGATCGAGGCATAAGGCTGCCCAGCGTTGCGGCCTTGCGTCATCATCATCAGCTGCGGATTGCCGTCGAGCGGCAGCGACGACATCACGCCGACGGCGGGGCGCTTCGGATTGGAGAGTTCATAGACCAGCTTCGTCAGGTCATATTCGAGGAAACGCTGGCGGTCGAGCTGGAAGAACGGAATGCTCTTCTGGTTATCCAGCATGTTGGTACCGGACAGGCCGAAATAGATTTGCGTACCGCCCTGATCGACCGGCACGCCTTGCAGCCCGTCGGCCATCGCGCGGTCCTCGGTGCTGCTGAACGGCTGCGGATCATAGAATTTCAGATTGATCTTGCCGTTGGCCAGCGCCGCGTATTCGCGCAGCATCTCGCGCACCTGGTCGGCGTAGGCCCCGTAGACCGGTGCGGTACTGCCGAGCCGGCGCGAATAGAACAAGCTCAGCGTGATCGGTGCTTTGAGGCCACGCAGGACGGCGCGTGTGCTGGGCGACAGCGTGTAGATCCTGTTCTGCGTCAGGTCGACACGCACGTCGGCCAACCGAGCGTCGGCAAACATGTTGATGCCGATGACGATGGCCGCAACGGCGAGGATGCCAACCAGTGATGTCCAAAAGCGACGACGCATCGGCTCAGTCTGCCTTCCGCTGATCCACCAGCACGGCGTTCACGAACAACCAGAAGCCGATGAAACTGGCGAAGTAGATCAAGTCGCGCACGCTGACGATGCCACGGGTGAAGTCCTGAAACCGGTCAATGATGGCGACGCGGCGGGCGATGTCGGCAAGAACCGGCGTGTTGCGCGACAGGAAGTCGGTCACCACAGAATAGGACGCGACGGCGAAGACGAAACACACCGCAACGGCGAGGACGTAGGCGATCACCTGGTTCTTCGTCACAGCGGACAACGCCGCACCGACAGAGAGAAAGGCGCCGGCGACCAGCAGCGAGCCGACATAGCCCGAGATGATGACGCCGTTATCAGGTGAGCCGAGGATGTTCACCGTAATGACGAACGGGAAGGTCAACGCGAGCGCGATGGCACAGAACGCCCAGGCGGCGAGAAACTTTCCGAGGACGGCCTGGGTCTGGGTGACGGGCAAAGTCAGCAGCAGTTCGATTGTGCCGAGCCGGCGTTCCTCCGCCCAGAGCCGCATCGTGATAGCGGGCACCAGCAGCAGGAAGACCCAGGGGATGAAGGTGAAGAATGGTTCGAGATCCGCCTGGCCGCGGTCGAAGAAGTCGCCAAGGTTGAAGGTCAGCGCGCCTTGCAGGATCAGGAAGATTACGATGAACACGGTAGCAACGGGGGTAGCGAAGTAGCCGCCGAGCTCACGCCGCGCGATGATGAGGGTATTGCGCATCACCACACCTCGCGTGCAAAGCGGGAGAGGTCGAGGCGCGAGAGCGCCGAGCGGGCGGGGGACATGAACAGGAAGTGCGAGGCACTGTCCCTGACAGTTGGTCCCTCACTCGCGCCGCTTTGCGGCACGCCCGCTATCGCGCAGCGGGGGAGGGTTGTGACAACGGCGCGGCTCACGCGGCCTCCGGCATCGTCAGCGCGCGGAACACATCGTCCAGCCTCCCCGACGGGTGCATCTTCGCCAGCTCGGCCGGGGTCGCATCCGCCAGCACCTTGCCGTTCGCTATGATCATCGCGCGCGTACAGACCGCGTCCACCTCTTCTAACAAATGCGTGGAAATGACGATCGCCTTGTCTGGCGCCATGCGCTTGATCAGGGTCCTCACTTCGTGCTTTTGATTCGGATCAAGTCCGTCCGTTGGCTCGTCCAGCACCAGCACCGGCGGATCGTGCAGCAGCGCCTGCGCCAGTCCAACACGGCGCTTGAACCCCTTCGACAGTGTCTCCACCGGCTGCAGCCGTACCGTATCGAGATGGGTCAGCGCGATTGCATGCTTGACCCGTTCGTCGAGCGCGGCGCCACGAAAGCCGCGCACCTCGGCGCAGAACCGTACGAACGCCACGACCGACATTTCCGGATAGGTGGGGGCGCCTTCGGGCAGGAAACCCAGCATACGCCGCGCCGCCACGCCGTCAGTCTGCACGTCGTGACCGCAGATGCGTGCGGTACCCTGGGTCGGGATCATGAAGCCCGACAGCATGCGCATCGTCGTTGATTTGCCCGCGCCGTTCGGGCCGAGGAATCCCAGCACCTCGCCACGTGACACACGAAACGACACCTGGTCGACCGCGGTGAAGCTGCCGAAGCACTTGGTCAGGCCGTCAATCTCGATCAGCACAGGTTCTCCGCCGGCGGACACGTCTCTGCCTTCCCCCCGTACGTTCGGTTGGCGGCGGACATAGCGGAATGGGCTCGCAATGCAAGCGACGGCAGCGCGGATGACGAAGGCTTAACCTGCCACGCGGCGGCGCTGCTTGAACGCCGCGTTATTGCAATCAGCCGACGCGGTGCCGGCCGGCACTGTCGGGCCCGTGTAGCGCCGATCGCATGCAGGGGACACGGAGCACCGCGCGTGCGATCAGCACGTCGCGCCTCCTGGTGCACCCGGACAGGGTGCGGACAGCCATCGTGGCTTCCACGACGGTCGTTATGGTAAACTCACGAACCGCCGCCGTCTTGCTTGCCGCCACAGCCCTGCAGGCCATCTCCGCGGCGGCACAGGATCGCGATGTTCCCGGGCGGCACATACCTATCGGCCCGGCATGCGCTCTATACACACGGCTGGCGCGATCTGCAGCACCTTCGATTGATAAATGGTGTGCGCACGCGACCGCAATGAACGCGGACGGCCCGCGCCGGTCGTCGCGGGTAATGCTGGCGCGGGCTCCGTCGCCGCCGACTGAGGACGCATTGGCCAGGGCCGGTTCATACCCAGTCCCGGCCAATCCCCGTCAGGTGTACGACCCCAGCTTGCAGCCGAACGCGTCCGGCGCCTGCATGAGCGGCAGGCCCGGCACCACCTGGACGATCTCGTAGTAGTCGTCGGGATTCGTCATGTCCGATTTCTTCTTGCCGCGCTGGATGATCACCGGCCGCACGAGTTGGTGATCCGCGGCGCGGAACCAAACCTCGCCAACAGTGGAGTCGGTCTTCCGGCCCGACTCGTACGACTTGATCACCGTGGGTGGGTAAAACGTACCGGCGTGCGACACCGCATCCGCCCACAAGGCAAGCTGCATATAGCCGGAGTTCGCGCTCCATTCCGGCTTGTAGTTGTACTTCTTCTCAAACGCCGCGACGAACTCCTTTGCCAGCGGATACCTGTCTTCCAGAGTCCACCAGAAATCGGTCGCCGCATAGACGCCCTGCATCAGATCGGGACCGACATCGCGCGCCAAAAACGGCGTGTTGTACGCCATCACCAGTGTCATCTTGTCCAGCACGCCGAACTGCTTGGCCTGCTTGATCGATTGCACGGCATCGTTGCCGAAGTTGATGTTGATGAAGACGTCGGCGCCGCTGTTGGCGATGTTGAGCAGGTAGCTGCTGTAGTCGCCGGCGCCCAGCGGGCAGACTTGGTTGGTCGCCACAGTCCAACCGCCGTCCTTCGCCGTCGCTTCCTGGAACGACTGTCGCACCGTGTGGCCATAGGTGTAGTCCGGCGTCAGGAAGGCGATCTTCTTGTTCTTGCCAAGCTGCTTGATGATGAACGGCGTCAGCGCCGCCGCCGCGGTCTGCGCATAGAAGCATTGGCGGAAGGAATAACGGGCGCAATCCTTGCCGGTCGTGTCGTTGGAGCCGCTGACGATCGGCAGATAGATCACACGCTCGCGTTGCGCCAGCTTGTTCAGCGCGATCGCCTCTGCCGAGGAGACGCAGCCGGCTATCAGCACCGCCTTGTTCTCGGAGATAAACCTGGTGCCGTTCTCCACGGCGACGTTCGGCTTGGCCTGCGAATCGGCGATGCCGTACGTGACCTGCTTGTCGAGCAAACCCTTGGTGAGTTTGGTGGCGATCTTGCGGATCAGCGGGTCGCCGCTGTTGATATGATCTATGGCCAGCAGCGCGCCCTTGATCTCGTCCTCGCCGGGCACCGCGTAGGTGCCAGTGCGCGGGACGGTCAGACCGACGAACACCGACGGTCCGGACGAACCGGCCGGCCAGGTGCCCAGCGGCGGCTCATCCGCCGCCAAGGCATATTCCGGCAGACTTCCCGCCAGCGCACCCCCGACCAAGCCGGCACCAGCCTGCAGGACACGACGGCGCGATGTGGCGATACCTAGTGTCTGGGTCATTCAGCGAGCCTCCCCTGGTTATCCATAGGACCTGCCGATGCAAGCGTGACAATTCGCAGCGCAGTCCTCGAGTTCTTGGACCCGGCGTAGCCTTACGCGAAGCGTTGCCCAACCGCAAGGTCCACGCCTCGACATGCAGTTCCGCGCTGGACTCCGTGACCCGGCTCTGTTGCTGTATCCACCACGGCCAAGTAATTGGTGCACCCGCAAGCAGCCAATGTCCGACAAGGGCCACCGAACCTGGGGCGGCGCAACTTGAGAGGGCCTGGAGATGAACCAGCCGGCACGCAACCGCGGGATCGGATGGAGGCATTTGTTGCATGCGAGCCCTGGCATCGCGGGGGCGCGTCGGCGATGAAAAATCCGGACGACGTCTACGAGGTCCTGGAAATCGCGCCCCGCGAGCTTCTGCTGCCGCGGATAACCGAGACTTGCCGTCATATGGCTGGCTACACCTGACCCTGCACAACGACGGAATCATCGATGCCGAGCGTGCCGTTGCTGATTTCCCAGGCGTTCAACGGCCTGGCCCTAGGCTCGCTGCTGGCGCTCGTCGCAAGCGGCCTGACCATCATCCTCGGCACGCTCGGCGTACTGAATTTCGCCCACGGCGCCCTGTTCATGCTTGGCGCTTACGCGGTCTTTGTGATGCTGCAGAGCACCAACTCTTTCGTCCTGGCGATTGCCGCGGGCTGCGTGTTCATGTTGATCGTCGGAGTGCTGATCGAGCGCGTGATTATCCGTCTGTTCTACCAGCGCCCGCCAGAGGACCAGATCCTGGTGACCTTCGGTGTCGGCATCGTGCTGGTGGAGACCCTGCGCGCCATGTTTGGCGGCAACAGCCAGCGCGTGCCGGTGCCATCCTGGGGCGAGGGGGTCACGCAGCTTGGCTTCCTGATCTATCCCACCTATCGGCTCCAGCTGATCGGCATCATAGCGGTGACGCTGGCGGCGCTTTGGCTGGTGCTTTACCGCACGTCGATCGGCCTCGTGGTGCGCGCCGGCATCGAGAACGCCGGCATGGTTGGCATTCTCGGCATCAACGTGCGCCGAGCCTTCCTGCTGGTCTTCGCGATCGGCGTCGTTGCCGCCGGCTTCGCCGGCATGATCTATGCGCCCATCCTGTCGGTAACTCCAGATTCTGGCGACCCGTTTCTGGTGCAGGCGTTCGTGGTCATCGTCATCGGCGGGCTGGGATCGTTCCCCGGCGCCGTCATCGGTGGCTTGATTGCCGGAGAGATTCTCAGCATCACCAGCGCGTTTAACTCAGCCTATTCCGAAGTCACGCTGTACGCCCTCATGGCGCTGCTTCTGGTGGTTCGCCCGCAAGGCCTGTTCGGCACGGAAGGGCGGGTGTGATGCCGGCGCGATGCGGAAGCACCGCATGAAGCGCGTCGCCCGCCTTCCCGAGCTGCAGCTCGCGATCGCCCTGCTGCTGACCCCCGTCGTTCTGATCCATCTCGGCTTCTCCTACGATCTGATGGAGCGGGTGCTCGACTGGGGCATTCTGGGCATCGGATTCGACATCCTGTTTGGCTGGACTGGCCTTTTGTCTTTCGGCCAGGCGGCATTCTACGGCACGGGCGGTTTCGTCGTGGCGTGGCTGCTGTTGTCCGGCGGCATCCAGAGCGTATGGCTGGCCCTTGCGATCGGCACCATTGCCGCCGGGGTGCTCGGCCTGATCCTCGGTTGGTTTGCCGTGCGCCGTATCGGCATCTATTTCGCCATGATCACTCTGGCTTTCGGCCAGATGGCGTTCTTCATCGAGAACAATCCGCTATCTGCCTATACCGGTGGCGAGAACGGCCTGCCCGGCGTGCCAGTACCAACGCTCGGATGGGGTGCCTGGTCGACGCGTATCAACACTGGCCTGCCGATGTACTGGCTGCTGGCCGCTTTCTTCCTCGCGTGCTTCGTTCTCGGCCGTCGCATCGTGCATTCGCCGTTCGGCGTCGTGCTGCGCGCGATCAAGGAGAACACCGCCCGCGTTGCCATGCTGGGCCACGCAGTCCCACGCTACAAATTGGCCTGCTTCGTCATCGCCGCGATGTTCGCCGGCTTGGCTGGTGGTTTGCTCGGCATATTCCAAAGCTTCATGCCGCCCGATGCGTTTGACCTCGACACGTCCGGCCAGCTTGTCGTGCAGACTGTGATCGGCGGCGTGGGCACGCTGATCGGTCCTGCCGTTGGCGCCGCGGTATGGCTTTGGCTGCGCGACAACCTGCAGCTTATTCCCGGTGTCGGCGCGCTGTGGAAGCTGATCCTCGGTGCGGTTTTTGTGGTGCTGGTGATAGCGCTGCGCCGCGGTATCTGTGGCGAAATCCGTTATCTGTGGCAGCGTCACCATCGCGCAGCGACGCCGGAGGTCGAGGCCAGTGCTGCTGCCGCGGCCGCCGAAGCCGCCCTCCCGACCATGCCGATGACGGCACCTCTCCTGCACGCGCGGCCTGACGCGCCGGCGCTGGAAGCCAACGGACTGTCAAAACACTATGGCGGCCTGCGCGCGGTGGACCAGGTGTCGTTTGCCGTTCGCACTGGATCGATCCACGCCGTCATTGGCCCCAACGGTGCCGGCAAGAGCACGCTCTTCAAGATGCTGCTGGACGAAGTTTCACCGACCGAAGGCACCGTACGCCTGTTCGGCCGGCATATCACGGGCCTCGGAGCCACCCGTGCGGCGCAGCTTGGCATCGGCAAGAGCAATCAGCTCAACTCGCTGTTTCTGGAACTGACGGCACGGGAGAACCTGCGCATCGCCGCGCTGGCACGCCGCCGCGGTCAGTTCCGTCTGGACGTGTTGCGCCGTGCGGAGAGCATTGCCGAAGTGGAACGCCAGATCCACATCGCGCTCGCGACCGTCGAGCTGACGGCACGTGCCGACGTTGCCGTGCACCGGCTGGCCTACGGCGAGAAGCGTCGCCTGGAGATCGGTCTCGCTTTAGCGACCGGTCCAAACGTGCTGTTACTGGATGAGCCGCTGGCGGGGATGAGCCCTGCCGAACGTGTCAGCACGCGCGCGCTGATCCGCGCCATTGGCCGCGACCGCACGCTGCTGATCGTGGAACATGACATGGACGCGGTATTCGAACTGGCCGAGCGGATCACCGTGTTATACGAGGGACGACTGCTGGCGGAAGGGCCACCGGATGTGATCCAGCGCAATCAGGAAGTTCAGGACGCGTACCTGGGAGGGCTGCGCGAGCATGAGCCTGCTTGAGATCGACGCCATCAACACATTCTATGGCGACAGCCACATTCTGTTCGATGTATCGCTGCGCGTAGAGCAGAACGAAGTGGTGGCCTTACTGGGCCGCAACGGCGCGGGAAAAACGACGACTCTGCGCACCATCATGGGTGTCCTGGCCCCCGGCAGCGGCACCATTCGGCTGGCCGGCAAGCCGATTCATGGCCTGCCGCCTTACGAGATCGCGCGTAGGGGCATGCAGCTTGTTCCGGAGGAGCGTGCGATCTTCGGCACGCTGACGGTCGAGGAGAACCTGCGCCTCGCCGCGCTGAGCGCACCGCAAGCATGGTCACTACAGCGGATTTACGAGGCATTTCCCCGGCTGGCGGAACGGCGGCGTTCAGGCGGACGGCAGTTATCCGGCGGCGAACAACAGATGCTCGCGATCGCGCGTGCACTGATCAGGGACGCGCGGATTATTCTGCTGGACGAGCCATTCGAGGGGCTCGCGCCGCTGATCGTTCGCGACCTGGTACGCATCAGCCGTGAGCTGGCCGCACAAGGGCGCACGATCGTCGTGGTGGAGCAGAACGTGGTCGCCGCGCTGAGTTTCGCGGACCGTGTATACATTCTGAACAACGGTCATATCGTGTGGGAAGGCACCCCCGCCGCGCTCCACGCCCAACCAGAGATCATGCACAGCCACCTGGGCGTCTGAGGAAGCTCTCCCCGGCTTCATGCGGGAGAGGCGGACCTATCGTGGAGCGATTGGGGGGGTGACGGCGCTGCGTTCCACCCCCCACCTATTCTTCAACTCAGTCCTTGTAGTCCGGCTCTTTCTTATCCAGCAGGCGTTTCATCGCATCGAAATGCCACTCGCACGCCGGCCTGCCACCGTAATCGGGCTGTTGCGTTGCATAGGCCCGGAACGTCGCATCCACGACCGGTTGTGGCAGATAACGCAGCTTCCGCCCGGTCCACATCGCGTAGAGCTGCACCTGCGCCACGCGCTCCAGATAATAAAGCCGGTCATAGGCCTCGGCGACCGTCCGCCCGACCGTCGCAGCGCCGTGATTTGCCATCATCAGCACGCCTTTGTCGCCGATGACACGTCCCAGCCGCGCTCCCTCCGCCGGATCGAATGCCGGGCCGGTATATTCGTCGTCGTAGGCGATATCCATGATCGTGCCGAGCTCAGTCTGCCCGATCGGCAACACATGCTGATCCTCCAGCCGTGCCAGGGCGCTGGCATGTGGCATGTGCGTGTGGAACACCGCAGCAGCAGCCGGTAGATCGCGATGGATCGGCGCGTGGATGCAATAGCAGGATTGCTCGATCTCACCCCGCCCCGCGCGTCGTGTGCCGTCGTAGCCGACTTCCATGAAACAGCTTGCGGTGACTTCGGACCAGTGCAGGCCGAACGGAATTTGATAATACCGATCGTCGCTGCCGGGCACACGCAGCGTCAGGTGGTTGAAGATTCCCTCGTGGAGCCCGTGCATGACGCACAGCCGGTGCGCCGCGGCGAGGTCCACGCGTGCCTGCCAGCGCACGTCGGCCAGCGTGGCGTCCTGAACCTCAATCGATTCCAAAGGCATGTCATGTTTCCCCTACGGAATGGAAGTGACATTATCATTCGTCTGAGCCGCGGGCCAGGTCAACGCTGCCGGCTCAATGACAGTTGCAACTGAGCGCGGGAACCTTCTGTCGCGGCAGCTGTGTCGCCCTTATCGGCTGGCTCCGGTATAGCTGATCCGCCAGACTGTACCGTTGCCGTCCTCGCTGACCAGCAGCGATCCGTCGTGCGCCACGGCGACGCCGACAGGCCGGCCCCATACGGCTTCGTCGGACACGGCGAAGCCAGTCAGGAAGTCCTGGTATTCGCCCGTGGGTCTGCCGTCGCGGAACATTAGCCGCACCACTTTGTAGCCAGTGCGCTGCGCCCGATTCCATGAACCGTGCAGCGCCACGAAGGCATCGCCGCGGTACTGCGCCGGGAATTGTGTCGCTTCGTAAAAGGCGATGCCGAGCGGCGCGGAATGTGGCTGGATCAGGACATCCGGCACCGTCACCTTGGTTGCAAGATCTGGCCGTGCGCCAGCCAACGCAGCAGATGCATGGCCCCCGATATAGTACCACGGCCAGCCATAAAACGCGCGACGGCGAACTGAGGTCGCATAGTCGGGCGGCAGGTTGTCACCCATGCCGTCGCGTTCATTCACCACGCACCACAGGTCTCCGTCCGGAGCAAAGGCTTGAGCCACGCAATTCCGCAAGCCGGCAGCAAATACCTGTATGTCACGGCCCTGCGGATCGAATGCCAGCACATTGGCGCGGTCCTGCTCATAGCCCCACGCGGCACCGAGCCCGTGTCCGGCATCCCAGGCGTGCGCTTCGTCGGGAGTCTTGGCCGGCATCTCGTCGCCCAGGTTCGTCGCCGACCCGACGGACACGAACATATGTTGGCCGTCGGGCGCAAAAACCACATCACGGGTCCAGTGGCCGCCGGTCGGCAAATGCGGCACGACCACCTCTGCTGGCCCACGCGCCCGCAGATCGCCGGAGCGATAGGGAAAGCGCACCACACGGTTCGTCTCGGCGACATACACAAACTGCGGGTTGGGCCCGAGTGGCCAGAAGGCGACGCCGAACGGACGTGTCAATCCGCTGGCGAACACGGTCGTCTCGACGGGTCGCGCGGCACCCTTCTGCATGCGGAAGATCCGGATCCGGCTGGCGCCGCTCTCGGCCAGGAACATGTCGCCGTCCGGCGCCGTGCGCAGCGTGCGCGGATTGTCCAGGCCCGATGCGAACAAAGCGACCGAAAATCCCGGCGGCACGTGCAGCGCGGCGCCAGCCGGACGCGCAATGATCGCTGGCACATAAGCGACCGACTGCGTGGCGAACGGCGGCGGCATCGAGGCTGGCGTGATGTGGCGAACGACACCCGGCGCATCAGTCCGCCAGTCGCCGTACGCCGCGGCTCCCACACGGGGTGGCTCCGCCAGCGCGGAGCCGGCAAGCAGCACCAACAGTGCCACGAAGCGGAATGCCATGCGTGCAGCATACACGCGAACGCGATGCGTGCCTCTCACCTCAGCGCGACTTAGAACGCAATCTGTCGCGCCGCTTCCGCGTAACCCGCACGGCGACGCGGCGACACGGGATGGCGCCGTGCAACGCGTTCCAGCAGCATCCGTGCGTCATCATGCAGACCAGCGCGCATCGCTGCGTCCAGGAAAAGTTGCTCCAGCACATCCTGCTGAGCGTGGCTGCCACCGAGCTGATGCATCGTGCCCAGCACCGCGCGCATTAACGCCACGGCACGTGAATACGCGCCGCGACCATGTGCCAGCACCGCCTCGGTCACCGGCAGCGCGACATCGGCAACCAGCCTCGCCAGCGTGCCAGGCCCCTGCGCGAAATCGCGCATGGCCGTCAGCATGCCTCGCGCAGCGGCATCGCGATGGGTCGCCGCCAGCGCCATCATCCAATGCGGCAGGGTGAACACGGACAGACAGTCGCCGATACGCGCCTCCGCCTTATCGGCGAGCTCGGTCCAGCGATCACCGACGTCGGCGCCGTGACGCTGCAGCCGCCACAACGTGGAGGCTGCGTTCTGCACGTCGATGTAAAGATCCGGCTGCGCCTCCACCAACGACGAGCGCAGATTGCGGAACTGCTGATCATAGAGTGCCAGCACGGCGTCATGTTCCGCACGTTCCAGGTGGAACATCGCCGCATGCCACCAGAGATGGTGGCGCAGGTTGTTGCTGCCTCCCCAGTGCGGCACCAATGGCTCTAACCAGGCGAGGCCCTCGCGGTGGCGCCCCTGCATCTCCAGCACATGCGCCACGCCGTGTGCCGACCACAGATCGCCCGGGTCGCGTGCGATGGCCATCCGCCCTGTTTGTTCTGCTTCGGTGTAGTGACCGCACTCCTCGTTGGCGAAGCACAGGCAGCCGAGAACCGCGTTGTAGCAAGGCAGCGCGTTGCTCCAGTGCCGCATCACTCCGTTCACCGATGCCAGCATGGTGGCCTGCCGGCCGAGCCAGAAGTTGACGAAATGAGCCAGCCGGAACGCGACGATATCACGCGGGTGCTCATCGACGATCTGCTGCCAGATCGACGCGGCACGGTCCGGCTCGTTGGAGATCCAGGCATGCAATGCAGCGAGATGCGCCTGCTCGCGCGGTGTTGCCCCGGGCATCAGCCTCGCCACGGTATCGGCGGCCTCACGTGCCACCGGGACCAGCGCCTGCTTGTAGCCGAGCATCATGAAATAGCCCTTCAGCACGTGCGCAAGGGCGAATTCCGGATCGGCTTGCAACAGCGCGGCAAGGTGTTGCGCGCCGTCGGCGCGGTAGGTCACGTAACCGGCAACCGCGTGGTCGAACGCCGCAGCGGCAGCGGCGGATTCCGTGGTCAGTGCCGAGCCAAGGACGTCCTCGGGCATGCAAAGCGGCTCCGAGCCATGTGTCATCGCGAGGCCCGCAGCCGCGAGACATTCTCATTCGGGAGATTGCTTGGTCGCTTCGCTCCTCACAATGACGGAGGGCAAGCGTTACGCCACAGGCCGGGCCTCGCCCTTGACCTGCGTGCGATGCATGATGCGCCGAGCGCCGCCATTGAACTCGTCGCGCTTGTGCATGGTGCAGCGGTTATCCCACATTACGAGGTCGCCGGCCCGCCATACCTGCGTCCAGGCCAGTGCCGGATCATCGATATGGGCCCACAACTCATTCAGCAGCGCCTCGCTTTCGTTCAGCGGCAGTCCGACCAGATACGCGTTGCGCCGCCGGCCGAGATAGAGGCCCAGCCGCCCGCTCTCGGGATGCCGGCACACGAGCGGATGAATCGCGCCCGGGCTGCTCTGCGGGTCATCGGTCGCGGCCACCCCTTCCCGCAAATAGCCGCCACTATTGTAGGTGCCGTCGTGCTTGATCCGCAGTCCTGCGCACCGCGCCTTAAGCGCCGCGGGCAGCGTCTCCCACGCCGCGTACATGCTGCAGAACGACGTGTTGCCGCCCACCGGGGGGATTTCGAGCGCATAGAGCATGCTCGCCTTGGGTGGGTCTTCCAGGTACGACATGTCCGTGTGCCAGACTAGTTCACCGGATCCCAGGCTGCCGATCGCGACGCCGTTCTCCAGCACGTTTGACACGATGTAGAGTTCCGGCTTGCCGTCGACGAAACGGCGCCCGTTTTCCTGCACTGGCGCCCAGTCGAGTGGACCGAACCGCCGGCTGAACGCGATGAGGTCGTCGTCGCTTAGCGACTGGCCACGGAACAGCAGAACCTGGTGGTCCACCCAGGCGCGGTGGATGGCAGAGAAGGTCGCAGCATCGACGCGGCGCAGATCAACACCGCGCACTTCGGCGCCCAGCGCCGCACCAATCGGGATCACTTCCAGCATGGTTCCTCCCTGCTTCATCCCCCACCTTGTACACCCGCGCCGCAGTCCGCTGGAACAAGGCGGCTTTTTCGTCCGCGGACGCGCCCGCGGCGAGGCGCTTGCATGCATTCCAGACGACCGGATAGCTGCACCAGCGCTTCTGCACTGGGAAGTTGCTCTCGAACATACAACGGCCTGCGCCAAACAATTCGATGCTATGCTCGATAAACGGGCGCCACGCAGTCGCAACGTCCTCCGATGATGGCGGCCCGTCGCGTGATGCGGCTGCCACACCCGGTCGGCGAATCGGCAGGGCTCCCAGCTTCACGCAGACATTCGGCTGCCGAGCAAGCGCCGTCATGCCGACGCTCCATTCCGCAAATGCCTCGTCGAACCGACCCGCATAGGGGCCGCCGAGGATCGGCGTGCCGACATGGTTCAGCACGATCGTCGTATCGGGAAATGCTGCCGCCAACGCCGCCACGTCACCGAGCTGCGTGTGATAGACCCATGCATCGAACACCAGACCGAACGCGCCCAGGCAAGCAAATCCCGCGCGGAAGCCCGGCTCCAGCAAAATCCCCGGTCGAGGCGCCACCTTGTGAACGCGATCGTCGGCATGCCACGCCGTGGAGAACCGCACCCCGGCGAAGCGTTCGCCGCTGGCAGCAATGTGCCGCTCCAACAGGCGCCTCGCCTTGGCGCCGAGCGTCAGATCGACATTGCCGATCATACGCGCGCAGAACCGGGTGGGGCCGAATGTGCCGGACGCGCCCATTGCGGCAAAACCGGTGACGAACTCCGTCTCGCCCAGCGAGCGTTCTTCCGCCGGCCCATCCGCACGGTACATCGCATGGCATTCTTCAAACACGGTCGCCTGGACCGCGTGACCACTCTTCAGATCCGCCAGCAGCTCACGGAGCAGGTAGGTGTTGCCGTCGCGCACCCACAGATGATGGTGCGGATCAATGATCGGCAGCGCCGGCTCAATGATCTCCTCCGCGTGGCTGGCCAGCCAGGCATCGTCCACGCGTCCCGAGAAGCGGTCCTGCTGCGCCATCATGCCGTCCTGATCGCCGATTGCGTGCATTGAAGCGCCGAAGGGGCGGCGTCACAACCGCCCGCATAAGCGGTTCGTTCATTGGTTTGCGTCAGCCTGTGCGATATGCGGCGCCTTCTGCCGCCACTGAGCGCCGCTGTGCTGGTGAGCCGGCCCGCCGCGCTAACCGGCGATCCGCTCGTGTTCGATGATACCGGCGCTTACCTGTCGCGGGCGGTGCATCTCTCTGCCGGCCGGGACCGACCGGTCTCTGACAGCGTGGCCTCTTGCGCGGCGTGACGCGCGCCGCGGATTGCCCGCGGCTTCGCGGCGTGCGAACGAGCCGGGTACGCCGCGTCGCGCCGGTCTTGGCGCTTCGGGCTGGTCTCTGACTGGATAGCTTCAGAATCCGCCGACCATAGGCCGCGCTGGTGTCATCGCCACGGGCTGGACCAAGGCCCGGCATCAATGGCACCATTGTCCGCAAGTTCGATCCCCATCACGAGGCGTCGATGCCCACCTACGACTATAGTTGCGCGACCTGCGGTCCGTTCAGCGAGGTCCGTCCAATGGCGGAATTCGCCCAGCCGCAGGCGTGCCCGTCCTGCCGCGATCCGGCGCCGCGCGTTTTCCTGAGTGCGCCCGCGCTCGGCGGCGGCGCCAAAACGGAAGCGGCCGCTCCATCCCCGATGCGCGCCCATCCCGGTGGCTGCCGCTGTTGCGCGGCCCCGTCTGCCGGCCGCTTCAGCGCCGAGGCGGTCTAGTTCCGAAGACCTCTCCCGGTCTGCAAGAGAGGTCGCCGCGCACAGCGCCGAGGGTGAGGGACCCACAGCCGCGGAGCCCCCGTCGTGCAGCACGCACCCCCCTCCCCGCTCGCGCTCCTCCGTAGCCGTCGACTCTGGCCCCTTGCGCTCGCCCAATCCTGTGGCGCCCTGAATGACAACCTGGTGAAGAACGCCATGGTGGTGCTGGCGCTCTTCCAGCTTCGCGTAGGCGGCGCCGGCCTGTCTGCTCTCGCCGGAGCATTGTTTATAGCCCCTTACATCCTGCTGTCCGCCACCGCTGGCAAACTTGCGGACCGCTATCCCAAACCACGCGTCATTCTCGCCTACAAGGCGGCCGAAGTGCTGCTGATGGCGCTCGCCGCGGCCGCATTCCTGACCGAAAGTGTCCCCATCCTGCTGGCCGTGCTGACAGGCCTGGGCGTGCAGGCCGCATTGTTCGGCCCGGTGAAGTACGGCGTGCTGCCCGAGCACCTTGCTGAAGAGGAGCTTATCGCTGGCAACGGCGTGATCGAGGCAACCACATTCCTGGCCATTGTTGCAGGCACTGTCGCCGGTGGTGCGCTGATCCTGCTCCGCTACGGCACCACGCTGGTCAGCGCCACCGGCCTGGCGCTGTCACTTCTTGGCCTGGTTGGTGCCGCGTGCGTTCCTCCGGTTCCCGCCGCCGATCCCGCGCTGCGCATCTCGCCCAACATATTTGCCGAGACCTGGCGTGTCGTTAGCCGTGCTGCCGCGGTCCGCCCGATCTGGCTGTCGGTGCTTGGTCTGTCCTGGTTCTGGACGATGGGCGCCACGCTGATCACCATGTTTCCCATTGTCGCCCGCGACACGCTGCACGGCGGTGGCAGCGTGCTGACACTCCTGCTGACCGTGTTTGCGGTCGGCGTCGGTTTCGGTTCAATGCAGTGCGCGCGCCTGCTGAATGGCGATGTCTCGGCTCGACTGGTTCCCTTCGCCGCCTTGGGCATTTCGGTGTTCTGCTGGGATTTCGCGTCGGCCGCACAGGGCGCCGGCACAATTGAAAGCGCGGGCGTTGCGCTGACGAGTTGGTCCGGGTGGCGCCTGGCCATTGACCTGTTTTTGCTAGCCGGGTGCGGCGGCATGTTCTCGGTGCCGCTTTACGCCATCATCCAGGACGCCGCCGCGCCCGCCGAGCGTTCACGCATGATCGCCGCCAACAACATCATGAACGCTGCGTTCATGGTGGCTGGCGCCGGTGCGATCGCCGCGCTCGCCGCCATCGGCCTGCGCGCCCCCACGGTGTTGCATCTTGCCGCGTCGGCGAACCTGCTTGTTGCCATCTGGACCATTCGCATGCTCCCGCGCGAGGTCTATGGCACCATCCTGCGGTGGTATTTCCGCACCTTCCATCATGTGCAGGTGCACGGCCTGGAGAATTACCAGGCCGCGCAGGGGCGAGTGGTGATCGTCGCCAACCACCAATCCTATCTCGATGGGCCGCTGGTCGCGGCATTCCTGCCTGACAGCCCGACCTTTGCGATCCACACGGCGCAAGCAGCGAAATGGTATTTCAAACCATTCCTCGCCGCCGCCGAAACCTTCCCGCTCGACGTGCAGTCGCCTTACGCCGTAAAGCGCATGGTCGAAGCGGTGCGCGACCGCGGCCAAAAGCTGATGATTTTTCCCGAAGGCCGCATCACCAGCACTGGCGCGCTGATGAAGGTCTACGAAGGCGCGGCGATGGTTGCCGACAAGTCGCAAGCGCAGATCATCCCGCTCAATATCGAGGGCGCGCGTTTCAGTCATTTCGGCCACATGCAGGGACGCCTGCGCCTGCGCTGGTTCCCGCGCCTCGCGCTGCACATCATGCCGGCCGTGACATTGGCGCCGCCGGACGTGACGCTGACGCCGCGCCGGCGTCGTGAGGTCATTGGCCGCGCCCTGCAGGACGCGATGGTCGGCGCGGCGTTTCGCAGCAAAGATACTGGCCGGACAGTGTTCTCCGCGGTGCTCGAGGCGCGGGTACTACACGGGCGGCGCATGCTGATCACCGAGGACATCGATCGCACGCCGATCAGCTACGACCGGCTGGTGTTGGCGAGCGTGGTGCTCGGCCGCGCGATACGCGACGCCACGGCCGGGGAAACCTACGTCGCGCTGATGTTGCCGAACGCGATCGCCACGCTTGTTTCATTTCTCGGGCTGCAGGCATTCGGCATGGTGCCCTGCATGCTGAATGTCTCCGCGGGCGCGGCCAACATGTTGGCCGCTTGCCGTACCGCCGGCGTATGCACCGTGGTCTGCAGCCGTGCTTTTGTCGAAAGAGGCCGACTGGTCGCCGTGGCGGCACGCATGCAAGCCGAACTTCGCTTCATCTGGCTGGAGGATCTCCGCACCGGACTTGGTACACGCGCAAAGCTGCAAGGCATGCGAGATCGGCAGCGGGCGCGGCGACTGCCGGGTGCGGGCGCCGATCCGGATGCTCCCGCTGTTGTGCTCTATACCAGCGGCTCCGAAGGTACGCCGAAAGGCGTAGTGCTGAGCCACCGCAACGTCCTGGCGAACTGCGCGCAGCTTGCGTCAGTGATCGACTTCCAGAGCCGTGACATCGCGTTCAACGCCATGCCGATGTTCCACGCGTTCGGCCTCACAGGCGGCACCATCCTGCCGCTGGTTTCGGGAGTGCGCACGTTCCAGTACCCGACGCCACTGCACTACCGTATCGTGCCGGCGCTGATCTACGACACTGATGCGACAATCTGCTTCGGCACCGACACATTCCTGCGGGGCTGGGGTTATTACGCCAATTCCTACGACTTCTACGCGATGCGGTACATCTTTGCCGGCGCTGAGAAAGTGCAGGAAGAGACCCGGCGATTATTCGCGGACCGCTTCGGCGTGCGCATTCTGGAGGGCTACGGCGTGACGGAAACCGCGCCGGTACTGGCATTGAACACACCAATGCAATGTCGGCCCGGCACCGCCGGCCGCTTCCTCCCCGGTATTGAGTGGCGGTTGGAGCCGGTTGCGGGCATCGAGACGGGCGGACGGCTGTTCGTACGCGGGCCGAACGTAATGCTGGGCTATCTGAGCGGCACCGCGCCCGGCGCCCTCGCCGCGCTGGCGGATGGCTGGCACGATACCGGCGATATCGTCTCGGTTGACGCGGCCGGCTTCGCAATGATCGTCGGACGCGTGAAACGCTTCGCCAAGATCGGTGGAGAGATGGTGTCGATGGAGGCAGCCGAGGCGCTGGCCACGGCACTTTGGCCCGACGCCCGGCACGCAGTGATCGGGATCCCCGACGCGCGCAAGGGCGAGGCGTTGGTACTGATGACGACACGCCAACCGGCCGAAATCCGCGATCTGCTTGCGTTCGCGCACGAGCGCGGCATCTCGGAGCTGATGGTGCCGCGATCCGTGCTGCCGGTGCCGTCGATCCCGCTGCTCGCGACCGGTAAAGTAGACTATCCGGCGGCAGCGCGGCTGGTGGACGAGTTGCGAACCGGCGCCCAGCAGGAGGCTGCCGCGCAGTGATCTGGCGAGGCACCGCGCCGGCCCCACTTGCATCGTCAGGCGATCCGCTGTTAGCGGGTATTGCATGATAGCACTTTCTCGCGCCCCCGCTTCCGTGCCGCCCGGGCGCCGCGTCTATGCCATTGGGGATATCCACGGCTGTGCCCAGCAGCTGGCCGCTCTGCACGAAATCGTCGCCGAGGACCTCGCGCGCCGACCGGTCGATTCGGCGCTGCTGCTGCATATCGGCGACTACGTGGACCGTGGTAGCGACACCGCAGGCGTGCTGGAACGACTGGTCGCTGGCTCCCCGGTTGCCGGTACCGAAACGATTAACCTCCTCGGTAATCACGACGATACGATGTGGCATGCGTTGTCGGGAGACAGGGCAGCAGCGACCGATTGGCTGTTCGCCGGTGGCAAGCCCGCTTTGGAAAGCTATGGGATTGATCCCGAGACGCCGCGGGAATCGTGGCGCGAGTCGGTGCCTTCGAGCCACCTCGACTTCCTTCAGGGGCTGCCGTTACGCCACCAGGAGGGTGGCTATTTGTTCGTTCACGCCGGCATCCGTCCGGGCGTGCCGCTCGGGCAGCAGACGCGCGAGGACATGCTGCGCATTCGTCAACCGTTTCTTTATACCGAGCGCCACCTTGGCGCCGTGGTGGTACACGGACACACGCCGGTCAAAGAGCCGCTGGTTCGGCACAATCGCATCGCGATCGACACGGGCGCCGTGTTCGGCGGGTTGATGACCTGCGTCGTTTTGGAGGACGAGACGATCGGCTTCCTCACTGCCGGTCCCGTTGGTGAACCGGTGTCGATCGCGCATCGGTGACTCGGATGGTTGGGTTATGCTGACCTCGGGCGTTTGGGTGTGACACTGACCAAATCATGACCTCGCGTATGAGGCGCCGCCGGCCACTGGCGCTGTGAGTTCGGTTTCAAACTGATCGCGATGACCGGCGGCACCGAAGAACGGTCTTCCGTTCAATGGAACCTTGCCGTCACCGTTAGCGGGTTGCTGCGTCGCAAGCCGTGCCGGTTCTAAGGATGCGAGCCGACGATCGGTCTGAGCGGTAGCATCCGTGATGCGGGCTGCTTCGTGGTGTGCGCGCCCACGATGCGCGACCGAAAGGTGATCTCGGATCCGGCCTTCATCTCTGACGTGCTCAGTGATGAACGCATGGGCCGCAGGCTTGTTACCAACGAATGCGGAATCCGCCGCCATGCCAAGCGTGAGGCGCTTTATGGTTCCGGCGTGGGGCGCGATAGCCGGCACGACATTCGAACTTGTTAGCTCTGGTGGGTCGGCGATCGCGTGCGCGGCGATAGCATCCGGCGCATGTCCAACACCGCTATTGAATTGCCACTCGATGAATTGTGCGAACGCGTCGATGATGCACCACCTGACATCAATGCCACGCCGCGGATTGACACGTCCCGACCCCCGCCCCATCGTCGCCAGCAATAAACAACCGCGACCCTGATCGCGGGCCAAACGATACCGGCATCGTCATGTCAGGGCCGCACCGTTTCGCAAGGGGGCAACGGCGATGGCTCAGGCAGCCTATGAGGTGGCTCCGAACGCAGGAGCAGAGGGGACCATTCATGGGCACATTGCGGCACGCATCGACCGGTTACCGCTAACCCGGGTGCAGTGGCAGCTCGCATTGCTGATCCAGGCCACCTGGGGATTCATCATCTTCGACACCGACGGCATCGGCGCACGGCTGTTTCCATTCGTCTGGCGGCCGATGCACATCATCAACGTCTACCAGTTCGCGGTAATCCAGGCGCTGCAGGTCGGCGCCGGCATCCTCCTTGGCGTCTATCTGATGAGCTGGATTGCCGACCGCTATGGCCGCCGACCAGCCATTCTACTGGCGACTCTGCTCGGTGGGTTCTGCATCTGGCCATTCGCCTATGTAACCAACTTCTGGGGCATGGTCGGGCTTTCAGTCATCAGCACACTCGGCGTCGGCGGCATCGTGGCGACGCACTCTGTCTATCTGTCGGAGATGATGCCCCCCGGACTGCGCAATAAGGTGCTGCTGGCATCACAGGGCCTCACCGCTCTGGTGGCAGTCGGCGTCAATCTGCTGGCGTTCTGGCTGATCCCCAGGCATTGGCAGATCTTCCTTTGGATCAGCGCAATCATCGAAATCGTTGTGCTGTTACCGTTGCTGTTGTGGCTGCT